>DAHXJB010000506.1:0-3472 GCA_027372455.1 Chloroflexota bacterium
TCGCTCAGCATGACAGTAACCATCACCTTCACTGTGTCGAAGCACTAGGCTTGTGGGTGAAAGCACGCGGACTCCCCGCACCGAGGGCTCTCGGTTGACCGGATTCGGGATCAGGGTTTTCCCCTATCCACCAAGATAGAAAATCAGAACTGTCCCCGATACCTCATTAACTGTTAGCACAGTATAGTGAGTAATATGCAGGCGGGGACATCGCCGCCCAAGTTCGTGCCAGAGGCGCGGCTGCCGGCCTCCAAGTACATCGAGACGCCGCCGATCACGAAACGGCGCGCGATCGTGGAGGAACAGCCGCCTTCATGGCATTCCACCGGTCTATCTTTTCAACCTGCCACCGGTGGAACACCAGCTGGCAAGACAACAACAAGGAGTCGATCAGGATGGCAGTGCAAGAGAAAGAGAAAAGCAGTGGACCGGTTGGTGACCGGAAGTCTGGCTCCCAGGTGCAGCCCCATTATGAGGACGTAGCAGAGGTTGGCTCTCTGCCATGGCTCACGTCCCGGCGTCTGACCCTGTTTGTTATTGGCTGGATGGTTCTCTTCGCGGTTGGCAGTCTCTTCATCTCAAATCCGTTCCAGAGCGAGCCCAGCGCGTCGGCTGACCCGAATTTCGCGCACGTCATGTACATGCATGGCCTGCTGATTGGTATGGTCGGGCTGATGGCGCTGCTCACATGTCAGATCCTCTGTATTAGCTCACGCCACACTAGAGTGTGGGTGCTGATGGGTGTCCTGGTTGCCACAGTTCTCTCGGCCGTGGGCGGCATCTGGGATCGCTCCATACCCGGATCGGAAGTGCCGATGTGGACGCAGATCGTCGGGTTCTTTGCACTGGATGAGATCCTCGCCGTCCTGTTGGCTGGCATTATCGGGCAGTGGAGAGAATCTCCCGACGCCCGTTCGCTCCCATTCCTGACGAGCGGCCTCGCGGTCTTTTCGATGTTCGCCGCCGCGGTGATGGGTCACCTTGCGGGCTGGATCATGGAATTCGGGTGGAAGTTTCCGGCCGTGATCGCCACCTACGCGCACGCGGTGGGCTTCGACAAGCAAGCCGACTTCACCGGGGCGCTGGTGGGTTCGCACTCCCACGAGATGGCTGTGGGCGCGATGGCCCTCACAATCGCCCTGGTCGCGCGGCAGTTCGCCTACCCCAAGCTCGACGGTGCGGCGCGCCAATTGGCACGTGTGGGGCTAACCATGGTCGCCGCGGGAAGCGCCCTGATGACGATCATGTACCTGGTCATGGGGCTAACGACGTGGGGTCCACCGACCCTCTTCGTGTCCGGCCCGCAGGGAGCCAACGGCATCGCTGGTGATGACGTATTGACCGGCGTACTGGTAATGTTTGGTGGTGTAGTCACCATAGCCGGCCTCGCGATGGGGCGGCTGGGTCTTGCCGCATCGTCGTTCCTCCGCCCGATCCGAATCGCCGCGATCTGGGCCTGGCTGCTGAGTTTCGTGACCGTCGTTGTCGCGGGATACGCGATCGAGATGAACGAGGTCTATTTCGGGGCTGGAGATGCTAAAGCGCCCGGCGCAGCTCGAGATGCGGTCTTCACCTGGTTTCACCAAGATATCGGGCTGTTCCTGTTGCCGGCTATCGTTCTGGTTATGCTGGCCATCGATCGGCTGCATTTGGTCGACATGCGATTTGCCTCGTGGGTCGGTACGGCGACAACCATTGGTATCACGGTGCTGTTCCTTGGGGGCATTATCTACGTCTTCGTGAATCCGGCCCTGTTTGGGCCGGGATATGTGGCAGCGACGGTCGGATTGGTGGTCGTTGGCGTCGGCTTGCTCGCCGGTCTCTGGCGGGGGGCTTTCGGCAGAGTGGATAAGTTGGCCGGGTGACGTGGCGGCCCGATTACTCGGTTGGTTCAACCCTAGAGCCTGTAATGAACCATGGGCAGAGGCCGCACAGTCTGGTTAGGGCCTCTGCTTGGCTCGGCTCGGGTTCGCATACGGACATACGGGCACGCTGCAGACATCACGGTTCATAACAGGTCCTAGAAACCGGGTTCGGTAACGGAGAACCAGAACATGCGATTTTTCGCTTCCAGGACACCCCTAAGTCGTGACGGCTACAGTGAACACCAGTCGCGCTGCTCGTCGTGAGTCGCGACCGATGGGGTGTCTTGGCGTTTTCCCCTTACATATGGAGCGAATCATGGAACACAAGATTCGGCTGCTTCTCGCAGATGACCATGCCGTATTGAGAGCCGCGCTGAGAAGCTTGCTGAACGCGGAGCCTGACATGGAGGTGGTGGGTGAGGCTAGCGATGGGAGAGAGGCAATAACGAAGGTGGCCGAGCTGCACCCCGATGTTGTTCTGATGGACGTTACCATGCCGATAATGAACGGTCTTGAGGCCACCCGCCAGATCAAACAACTTGAACCGGCTATGAAGGTCCTGCTCCTTACTATGCACGAGAGCGAGGAGTATCTCGTCTGGGCATTGCAGGTGGGGGTATCGGGCTACATCCCGAAAAAAGCCGCCGACATCGATCTGGTCAATGCCATCCGGGCGGTGGACCGAGGGGATGCCTTCCTGTATCCGACGGTTGCCAAACAGTTGATCCACGAGTACCTGAGTCTCGCGGATGGGGACGAGGAGGTTGACAGACCCGACTGTCTCACGGACAAAGAATGTGAGGTGCTAAAGCTGTTGGCGGAGGGACACACCAACCAGGAGGTGGCCTGCATGCTGATGGTCAGCGTCAAGACTGTGGAGACCCATCGTGCCCACATCATGAAGAAGCTAGGTCTTCAGAATCGCGCCGAATTGGTGCACTACGCCCTGAGCAAAGGCATGCTAACGACCGAGGTCTGAGAAACCCGCGGTGTCACGCCATTGTCAGGGCAGTTTTCGAGTGAGTTCTTCTTCGGACCCCGAGCCGAGCTCTCGTTCCACGATCGACTTGGGCCACTTGCACGACCGGTTCCCCGAGGGCCCCGACGGGATGATTCGTCTTCACTGTAGATAGGGAAATATCCTCGTACACGAAGCCCATTGCGGTTTCCTCCTTGGCGGGTAAAGGTGCAGCAAACTTGGCGGACGGACCACTTGCCGCGACTTCCGAGCCTCTTCGCCCCTCAACTGCTACCAGATCCCGAGCCGTCCCTTTGAACTGCTGCGAGAGTACGGAATCTGCGCCCCCAGAGCAGCAATCCATACCACACTTTTCCTAGTCCTTAGACACAGTGAAGGTGATGGTTACTGTCATGCTGAGCGTCAGCGAAGGATCTCCTCGGCGGAACGTGGAGATGCTTCGCTTCGCTCAGCATGACAGCTCATATCACCTTCACCGTGTCGGGGCACTAGGATGGGGGTGTGATGGGTCGCGGCTCTACCCGGCGGCGCGCAGAGTCACGGTTGTCTCGTGCATCGCCGCGCCGTTGCCGATGTCGGTGAGCAGGGTCTCACGCAACTGGTTTACGCCGCTGAGATCGCCCTTCCA
>DAHXJB010000509.1:0-6095 GCA_027372455.1 Chloroflexota bacterium
CGAGCCTGGCGAGGAGTACGATCGGGTCAGGGACCAGGTCGTGAAGGCTCTCCACGAATATGTGGACCCGAAGACGGGGGTCAAGCCGATCACGATGGCTCTCCGGAAAGAGGATGCCCGGATCCTCGGCCTCTACGGGGATCGGGTAGGCGACGTCATTTACGCAGTCGACCCTCGATTCAGCAAGGAGCACGGGCCCCATCTAACAACGTCCCGTTTCGGCTTCGGTGACCTGCGTGGTCTCTGCATCATGGCAGGCCCGGGGATCAAAAGGGGTCAGGTTATCGAACGTAACGTCTGGCTCACAGACGTTGTCCCCACTGTCTGCTACCTGACAGAGACCCCAGTACCCAGGCAGTGCGAAGGCGGCATCATCTATCAGGCGTTGGAGGATCCCGACGCCAGGCTGCAGGAACTGCAGGCTCTTCGCAAGGATGTTGAAGAACTCAAGAAAATGGTCGAGCGCCCTTCGATGTAGTAGTCAAAACGCTGCTAAAGCGTCCGGTCGGCCGGGTTCGAAAGGATCGCGGCGATTTCGGACGATCATGGGCGTGCCTGGACAGACCCAGGCGGTTCAACCTGAGGCTGGTAGTTTTGCCCGAAAGGATCGTGCAAGCGGAAATGTCCACAATGACAGCCGTGGTCACCCTACTGGAGAACGTCCGATGGGAAGCGATGGCTGGGTCCGGCCACAGCTTGCTCGTTGACGGTCCGCAAGAGGTGGGAGGCGAGAACGCCGGCTTTCGGCCCATGGAGTTGATGCTCTTGGGGCTTGGGAGTTGCATCGCCTACGACACCCTGATGATTCTGCGTCGTATGAGGCAAGACGTCACTAGCTACAAGGTGAGACTGGTCGGAGAGCGAGCCGAGGATCCGCCCGCGGTGTACACAACGGTCACCCTCGAGCACGTGATCGCTGGCGGGCACGTGTCCGAGGACTCGGTGCAGCGTGCCTTGGCCTTGGCCGAAGAGAAGTATTGCTCGGCATGGGCGATGTTCTCCAAGACAGCGAAGCTCTCCAATAGCTACCGGATTGAGACGCCCTGACCTATCACATCGTGCCCGAACCACCGCAGACCAAGAATTGGTTAGACCAGAGATTGGTGATAAGAAAATGAGCGATTATCCCAGGTTCCCGATCCCGGAGGTTGCCCTGGTTCGGCGGCACTTTTCGACCGAGAAGATCGACGACGTCGCGGGCGAGGTCCGCAAGGAGCTCTCTCGCGTTAATCTCGCCGGCCGGGTCAAGCCGGGCCAGCGGATAGCCCTCACGGCAGGCAGCCGCGGCGTGGATAACATCGCGCTGATCCTGAAGACCATCGGCGAGGAGTTGAAGAAGCTGGACGCCAGGCCGTTCATCGTGCCGGCGATGGGCAGCCATGGCGGCGCGACGGCAAAGGGCCAGGTGGAGCTGATCGCCGAGTACGGGATCACCGAGGAAGCCCTGGGAGTCCCGATCCTCTCCTCCATGGAGACGGTGATCCTGGGCGAAACCTGTTACGGGGCCAAGGTTCATATGGACAGGAACGCCTACGAGGCCGACGGCGTCATAGTGGTGGGCCGCATCAAGAACCACACCGGTTTTCGTGCTCCTATCGAGAGTGGGCTGTGCAAGATGATGGCGATCGGCCTGGGCAAGCAGCGAGGCGCGGAGTCTATCCACGCCCATGGTCTGCCCCGGAACATCCCGGAGGCGGCCAGGGTCATGATCGGAACCGCGAAGATAATCCTGGGCGTGGGGACAGTGGAAAACGCCTACCACAAGACGTACAGGCTTGTCGCGACACCTCCGGAAGGCATCCATGACACCGATCGAGAGTGGCTGCCCGTCGCTAGCCGCCTTATGGCGCGGCTGCCTTTCGATGACCTGGATGTTCTGATCGTCGATAGGATCGGCAAGAACATCTCCGGCAGTGGAATGGACTTCAACGTTATCGGCATGTGGCGCCGCACTGGGGAGGGGCCATTCACTCCGATGTACCAACGGATAGTGGTGCTGGATGTGACGCCCGAGTCCCACGGCAACTGCGCGGGCATCGGCATGGCAGACTTCACGACCCGCAGGCTTGTTGGACAGTTCGACGCCGCCAAGAGCTACTGGAACGCCATCACTGGTAATGTGCCGCAGTCAGTGAGAATACCGATCGCGCTGGAAAGCGATGTGGAGGCAGTCGAGGTCGCCTTGCACTCGGCCAGACCTGCCGGAGGCGACTTCCTGCTGGCGAGGATCCGGAGCACCTTAGAGCTGGAAGAGTTCTATGTGTCTGGGCCGCTGCTGGCACAGTTGCAGGGCAGGTCCGACTACGAGGTCGTGCGTGGAATAGCTGCCATGCCAGTCGATGATCAGGGCAACCTACTCTGGAGTTGAGTCGAAGTGTCCTTCTCGAGAGAGCAGGCTGCTCAGCCTTTGCTAGGCATCGCCACCACCACCAGTGCGGAGCCGGCCAATGCCACCGCCCCCAGTATTGCGAAAACGGCCGTCAATCCGAAGAGATCGCCCAGCATGCCTGTCGAGGCCGGCCCCGCAAACATCCCAAGCGCGTACACCGCCTGAAACCCCCCCATCGCCGTGGCCCGATCAGCCGGCTTTATCGAACGGATGCTCAATCCCATCAGTAGTGGGTAGGCGAGGCCTCTACCCGTGCCGCTCATCACCTGAGTTACAGCCACCATGGGGAGGGTATGCATCAGCGGAACCAAGAAGGCCCCGTTCGCCTGTACAGCCATGCCGGCCGCGGCAGTGGTACGCAGCCCTATCCTTTCAGCCAGGAAAGCGCTGGTCAGGGACCCGAGAGTGAAGCCCACCGGCACCACCGTCGTCAGCAGGCCCAGGTCTGCCCGGCTCGCGCCGAGCCCAGCCGCGTAGACCAGGCTGAAGCCGTTCGCCGTCGCCCACTGGGTCCAACTTCCCAGCATGGCAACAATCGACACCAACAGCAACAGGGGGACCGTTCCGATGTGCCACAATTCGCGAGCGGTCAACTCCCGCTTGGCAACCATCGGCTTCTCGTCCAGCAGCGCCGCCACTGCCACACCCATCAGAGCCAGGAATACGGCGACGTAGAAGGGCGCGCTCCATCCCCACAACTGGGCGATCACGCCTCCCGCGTAGGTCGAAACCATCTGGCCGACAGCCGAAATAACGGTCACCTGGCTCATGGCTCGGGCGGCCTTGTCAGGAGCAAAGTGGCTCGAGAACAGCACCGTGAAGGCCACCCATGCGGCCGCGCCCACTCCGGTCATCGCCCTCCAGAATACCAGCCAGACAGGGTCGGTGGACAGGGCCAATCCCAGGGCACCGATTCCGGCCGCCCCCAGTCCCGCCAGGATGAAAGGCTTCCTCACCCCGATTCGGTCAGACCAGACCCCCAGCGGCACCCGAAAGAGGAGTTGGGTGAGCCCGTAGGCCCCGACGACAGTTCCCACCAGTCCAATGGAGGCACCTAGCCCCTCGGCGTGAACCGACAGGATCGGCACATAGAGGTACAACGATGTCCAATAGAAGAACGTCGCGACCGAGAAGAGGCCGGTGAAGTGATTGTTGGCAGAGCGGGAAAGCACGCTGACCTCCGCTGGCTTTCAGGTGGGAGACATGATAGAGTCTCAGACTGGCATCGCGCAAACCGCGGGATCCATTTCGGCCGTGCTGTAAGAATGGATCTCAGTATCCGTCGGGGAGGCAAAGTTGAACAGCCGGCAAACGCCGACGCGATGTATCGGACCTTCGCGAGCTACCGCTATTCGTGAACCGCTGATCGAGAAGGTTCGAGCCCTTCAGCCTTGCCTGGATGGAGGCAGTTGGCCAGGGATGATATCCCTGTCATCGTGGAATCGAGGCTTCAACCGATGGGAGTCCATTTTGGCTGTCCTGACGAGCACGCCTCCATCCCACCCAAAAGTAGTACAGCACCGAGGCGATGGCCAACAGGATGAAGATCCCTGAGGCCGGACGAGTCAGAAACAACGACAGGTCCGAGCTGGTCTGCAGGGCACGCTTCAGGTTGATCTCGGCAATCGGCTCCAGCAGGAAACCCAGCACGAATGGCGGCAAGTCGAAGTCGTGCTTCGTCAGAAAGTAACCGATCAGCCCGAAGAAGAACAACACCCAGATGTCGAAGATCCGGTTGTTCAGGACGAAAGCCCCCAGGGCAGACATGACGAAGATCCCCGGCACCAACACGTTCTTCGGTATCAGCACCAGCTTCACCAGGATCCTCATCAGCCCCAGCTGGATGACCAGGGTCAGCACCGTAGCGATCAGGTAGGCGCAGATCAGCCCGTAGGCCAGCTTGGGCTGAGTGCTCATCAGTAGAGGTCCCGGATTCAGCCCGTGGATCAGCAGGGCGCCCAGCATGACGGCTGTGACCGCATCGCCGGGGATACCCAGCGCCATGGTGGGCACCAGGTCACCCGCCGACACCGAGTTGTTCCCCGCCTCCGAGGCGATGATCCCCTCATGGTAGCCGGTCCCGAACTTCTCAGGATGCTTGGACACCTTCTTCGCTTGGTCGTAGGCCAGCACGTTGGCCACCGCCCCTCCGGCGGCGGGCACGATGCCGATCCACAGCCCCACCAGGGAGGCCCAGATCATCCCAACCTTATTGTTCCAGATGTCTTTCAGCACCTGAATCGTTGGGATGTGAGTATCAGGATTCTCAATCCGCTCCACCTTCTCCGAATTGTGTAGCTTCTCCAGATCGGTCATCAACTGTGAGAAGGCAAAGAGGCCGATCAGGACGGTGAGGAAATCGAAGCCGGCCTCCACATCGTCGATGCCCAGAGTGAAGCGGGGTGTGGCCAGCATGGGATCTGTGCCCGCCGTTGCCAGCAACATCCCCAGTAGGCCCGCTATCAACCCCTTTACCAGGGATTCGCCCGACAGACTGGCGATGATGGTGAGGGAGAAGGCTATGAGGGAGAAGAACTCCCAGGGGCCGAACTTAAGCCCTATGTCGGCCAGCAGGGGGGTGAGAGTGGCCAGGAAGAACCAGCCTATGATCCCGCCGAAGAGGGAGGCCCAGGTCCCCAGCCCCAGAGCCCGCCCGGGCTCGCCGTTTCGAGCCATTGGAAAACCATCGAAGGTGGTGGCCACCGCGGAGGGCTTCCCGGGGATGCCCAGGAGGCAGGAAGAGATCAGCCCCCCCGAGGCTCCTCCCACCCAGACGCCCATCATGGTGGTGAGACCCTCGGCAGGCTGCATCCCATAGGTGAAGGGAAGAACCAGGATAACCCCCATGGTGATAGTTAGGCCCGGTATCAGCCCGATGATGATCCCCGCCAGCACTCCTAGGGCGGTGAACATCAGCATGCTGGGCTCGAACGCCGTCTGAAACCCCATCAATAGGTAGTCGAGCATACTGCGCCTCGCTTAGAAGAGAGTGCCAGAAGGAAGGACCACGTGAAGATATTCCTCGAAGACGGTGACCAGTGCCCAGGTGAAAGCTGCGGAGCCGGCTACCGTGTAGACCAGCCCGCGACCCCAGCGCGGCTTCAGCACTAACTGCATCACGACCAGGTAGGCCACGGTGGAGTACAGGAACCCCACAAGGTCGATGGCCAGCGCATAAGCTGGGAACAGCAGCAGGCTGAGCAGCACCTCCCGGTAGCGGGTGAAGAGGGCCCGCATGCTGCCCATCGTCCAGCTAGGCCGCAGCGAGCCCTGTCCCTTCACCAGGAGGATGAAGCTGAAGATCGCCAGGCCGATCAGTATGCCGCGAGGGAAGAACTCCGATCCCATCTGCTCGAACTGAGCGAATGGCGGTTTCTTGAAGAAGTAGGTCTGCCAATAGAACAGACCCGAAATCACGAGCAGCACCAAACCGATCAGCCGATCCGACATATTCAGCCTCCCCTACTGGGCCGACGGCTTCATACCGGTTTCCTGGATCACCTTCTTCATTTCGTCATCCTTCTTCGTCAGGTACTGGGCGTACTGCACGTGGTTCATGAAGTTGACCTTGCTACCCATCTCGTCTTCGATCTTCTTCTTAAACTCTGGGTTCTCGGTCACCTTCTTCAGGGCAGCTTCGACCTTGGCGATGATCGCGGGAGAAGTGCCCTTAGGCGCTACCCAACCGCGGTTGGTGCCCCAGTTG
>DAHXJB010000511.1:0-1608 GCA_027372455.1 Chloroflexota bacterium
TGAGCCTGCTTGGGTTGTTGGTGTTCTGGGTAGCGCTGGCCACCAGGGAACTCGTTCCTGGACAGAAGCGTCCCGTCCGCTGGTTATGGGAGTTGCTGCTCTTCTGGCTGGTTTTCAGCGTCTACGTGCCTATCTTCACCTCGGTGGCCGGTTTGAAAACCTCCACCGCTTATGCCATGGGCAAGAGGCCGAGAGGACACTTCATGCCCACGCCAAAGTAATTGCTATTCCGGGAATCATCGAGGATCGACTTTACCATGGCATCACGATCCCGCGGCCGGGTTCTGATACTGACAGCGGCCACCGGCAATGGACACCTCGCCATTGCCAACGCCATCAAGAAGGATCTGGACTCGAGCTACCTACCATACCTGGAAACCAGGATCGTCAACCCTTTCGTGCCTGAGTATTGCGGTTGCGCCCTGAACTCTTTCCTCGGATTGTACGGTCCAGTCGTGCGAAGAGCGCCGAGGCTCTACTCCCTTTTCTACAACTCCATGGGGATCCGAGGTTGCTCCAAGCTGGGTATGGGTCTGGCAAGATGGCAGATGCATCCCGCCTTCGAGGAGTTGATAGCTAGTCCGCTTAACCGTGCCATCATCACCACTCATGCCATCTTTCCACAGCTAATCGCTCCGATCCTTCCCGCTTCGCGAGATTTCGCAACCATCGCGGTCGTCACGGATCTCGAGGTGGCCGAGCCTGTCTACTGCTCTCCATCCATTGACCGATACCTGGCGATGACCGAAGAAGTAGGACGTGACCTGGCGAACCAGGGAGTGCCTCTCAGCAGGATCAGCGTGATCGGACACATCTACGATCGGGAGGCTGTGGGCCGGGCGCGTACGCAGCGAGAGGAAACTCGAAGGCGGCTGGGTGTAGGCCCCTCGGAGGGACTTGTCGTTCTCTCCGGGGGTGGGGATGGGGCAGGAGCCTTGCGCCAGATGGTGGACTCGCTGCAGGAGGCTCACGCCCCGGCGAAGCTGGCGGTAGTATGCGGAGCAAACAGACGGCTCTATCGTCGCTTCACATCCTCAGACAGATACCGGTCCGTCCACGTTCGAGGGCGCGCGCGCGACTTCCTCGAACTGGTGGCGGCGGCCGACGTACTGGTCACCAAAGCCGGCGCGGCGACCATGATGGAGGCCGTCGCGACCGGCACCAGCCTGGTAGTCGTACACAACCTTCCGGGTCAGGAGAGGCATAACGCCGAGTACATTCAGTCTCACGGCTATGGCGTGGTCGCCAGCACGGTTCCCTGTGCGGTGAGTGCGGTCCAGGGAGCGCTGTTGGCCCGGTTAGCCACACGTCAGGCCGAGCCCCGTGCCATCAGGAGAGACATCTACCCCTCATCCCCTCTCGTTCAAGCGCTGACGCCTGAATTGGGACCAGCCAGCTATCAAGAAGTCTTTGATAGTCCTGGGGGTGATACAGGGCTCGCTCGCGCCACTTCCGGGATCCCGTCAGAAGGGGCGAAGCCCCTTCTGACGGGATCCCGGAGGAGTGGATTGTTCACTCAGCACCGATCTGCCCAAGTCGGTTATACTGAGTGATCTGCGCAGTGGTAATCTAGTACACCGCCACAGTGATCCTGAAATGTAGGGCGGC
>DAHXJB010000518.1:0-20413 GCA_027372455.1 Chloroflexota bacterium
CACCGGAGCGCGAGTTGGCCAGCGGGATCGCGACGGCATCCGACGAGGACTTGCGGATGATCGTGGACGCCGCCGAGGAGGAGGGGACCCTCGAGGAAGAGGAGCGTGAGATGATCCACGGCATCTTCGAGATGGGGGAGATGACTGCCAGGGAGATCATGGTTCCTCGGGTTGACGTGGCTGCCGTGGAGGCCAGCGAGCCGCTCCGGCAGGTATTGGAGACGATCGAGGCGAAGGGGCACTCTCGAGTGCCGATCTACGAGGAAACCATAGACAATATAGTCGGCATCGTGTATGCGAAGGATCTCCTGAGGCACATGGATGGTGGATCCCTGGACATCCCCGCTCGGACCCTCAGCCGTCCACCCTATTTCATTCCCGAGTCGAAGAAAATCGACGAACTGCTTCACGAGATGCAGCGGGACAAGGTCCACATGGCTATCGTCGTGGACGAGTACGGCGGCACCGCGGGAGTGGTCACCATCGAGGACATGCTTGAGGAGATCGTCGGCGAAATCCAGGACGAATACGACGTAGAGGAGAGGCCGATCGAGCGGGTTGGCGATCAGGAGGCGATCTTCGATGCCAGGGTCAGCATTCATGACGTCAACGAGACCCTGGGGGTGACGCTGGAAGACGGCGAGTACGATACGGTGGGCGGCCTGGTGTACGATCGCCTGGGAAAGATTCCGGTGGTTGGGGATCAAATCGGTGTCGACGGGCTGTCGATAACCGTGCTGTCCACCGCCGGGAAACGGATCAAGAAGGTCAAGATAAGGGTGAAGCCGACCACGATGCCCGAGAAGGGTTAGGCTGTGCGGTGAAGATCGACGTAATCACGCTGTTTCCGGGCATGTTCCGCGGTCAGCTGGAGGAAAGCATTATCGGTCATGCGGTCGCGCGGGGCCTGGTGGAGGTGCGGCTACACAACCTGCGGGACTTCGCGACGGGACGACACCAGGTGGTGGACGACTACACCTTTGGGGGTGGCCCGGGCATGGTGTTGAAGCCCGAGCCGATTTTCGCCGCTGTGGAGTCGCTGAGGGAGGCCGACACGAGGGTGGTGTTGATGAGTCCCCAGGGACGGATCTTTCGCCAATCGATCGCCCAAGAGCTGTCGCATCTGAACCATCTGATGCTGCTGTGCGGCCATTACGAGGGGGAGGACGAGAGGGTAAGGGAGCATTTGGTAGACGATGAGCTCTCGATCGGTGACTACGTGCTTACCGGTGGGGAGCTGGCCGCGATGGTGGTATGCGATGCTGTCGCTCGGCTGATCCCAGGTGTGTTGGGCGGGGAAAAGTCCGTCCAGGAGGAATCTTTCGCCGCGGGGTTGTTGGAGTATCCGCATTACACGCGGCCGGCAAGGTTCCGAGAGTGGGAAGCGCCGAAGTTGCTGTTATCGGGAGACCATGCCCGGGTGGAACGATGGCGCCGGGAGCAGAGCCTTCGCCGCACGCTACAGCGTCGTCCGGAACTGCTGAGACCCGAGCATTGGGCGGAGATGCGGCGACTGGGGATCGTGTGACAGCTGTCATTCTGAGCGAAGCGAAGAATCCCCTCGCGCGTACCTGGAGACCCTTCGCTTTGCTCAGGCTGACAACCGACAGATCCTGGTGCGGCGCGAACGCTCGTTGACTTTGCCTATGGTGTCGGATATCATTTCGAACAAGATGGGGGCCTTTCGCCAGCTTGTGTGGCGAGAAGGTCTTTTTTCTGACTGAGGAGGAAGCTTTTGGGCCGCCCAGCACCCGACATGGATACCATCGTCTCCCTCTGCAAGAGACGAGGGTTTATTTTCCCCAGCAGCGAGATCTACGGCGGTTTTGGCAGCACGTGGGACTACGGACCCCTGGGCAGTCTCCTGAAGAACAACGTTAAGGCGGCTTGGGTCAAGAGCGTTGTTCAGGAGCGGGAAGACATGGCGCTCATAGATGCCGCTATCTTGATGGCGCCCCAGGTATGGCGCGCCTCCGGCCATCTGGAGAGCTTTACCGATCCACTGGTCGACTGCCTGGTGTGCAGACAGCGCTTCCGGGCGGACCACCTGGAGAGCGACCGATGCCCCGCTTGCGGCGGCGAACTGACCGAAGCCAGGCAGTTCAACATGATGTTCAAGACCTTCGTGGGGCCGGTGGAGGAGGAGGCAGCCGTTGCCTACCTTCGGCCGGAGACGGCGCAGGGCATCTTCGTCAACTTCAAGAATGTCCAGACAACCACGCGTAGGAAGCTGCCGTTTGGCATCGCCCAGGTGGGGAAGGCCTTCCGTAACGAAATCACCCCCGGAAACTTCACCTTCCGAACGCGCGAGTTCGAGCAGATGGAGATCGAGTACTTCGTCGCACCGGGAACCGACGAGGAGTGGCACCGGCAGTGGGTGGAAGATCGCCGGGCCTGGTACGAACGGTACGGCATGCGGGGTGAGAACCTGCAGCTTCGGGAGCACGCTCGCGAGGAGTTGGCTCACTACGCGAAGGCAACGGTGGACATCGAATACCGGTTCCCATTTGGATGGTCGGAGCTGGAGGGAATCGCCAATAGAACTGACTTCGATCTGCGCCAGCATCAGACCGCCAGCGGGGAGGATCTGACGTACTTTGACGAGCAGACGCACGAGCGGTTTCTCCCGTACGTGATCGAGCCATCGGCAGGGGCGGATCGGGCGACCCTGGCATTCCTGGTGGATGCTTACGATGAGGAGCAGGACAAGGACGAGACTCGGGTAGTCCTGCGGCTCCACAAGGATCTAGCACCGATAAAAGTCGCTTTCCTTCCTCTGTCTCGCAAGCCGGACCTGGTTGACCTGACGAGGAAGGCGCAGAGGCTTGTGCGCTCCACGTTGATGACAGCCTACGACGACACCCAGAGTATAGGCCGCCGGTATCGGAGGCAGGACGAGATCGGCACCCCCTACTGCGTGACCATCGATTTCCAGAGTCTAGAAGACCAAGCGGTTACCATTCGCGACCGGGACACCATGGCTCAGGTGCGGGTTCCCATCGAGGAGCTTCCGAGCTGGTTCGCCGAAGCATTCAGGGCATAACTAGGTGCGTGGTTCCTTAAGTCGCATCCACACAACGTGCCCTATTGCATCGGGCTTGCGGAACGACGCACTTAGAATTGGATAGGCTGCCCGGAGAGGCCCGGCATCGGTGCTGGCGGGTAGCAGTCCGGACCCGGCGACAGGATAGGCCCGGATGTCCGGAATAAGGTAGGAGGAGAGAAACCCTATGTCTCAATCCCAAACATCGGACAAGCCCTCATCCACAGGAAAGAAGTGGGTGTATCTCTTTGAGGAGGGCGACGGATCAAGGCGAGATCTTCTCGGAGGGAAAGGCGCTGGGCTCGCTTCCATGACGAAGGCGGGTCTGCCGGTACCTCCCGGCTTCACCATCACGACAGAGGCCTGCAACGAATTCCTCGTGATCGGCGAGAGGTTCCCACAAGGCATGTGGGAGCAGGCGCTCGAAGCGCTGAAGAAGGTCGAGTCCAAGACCGGCAAGGAATTCGGCGATGCGAAGAACCCGCTCCTGGTTTCGGTTCGATCTGGGGCCAAGTTCTCCATGCCGGGCATGATGGACACCGTGCTGAACCTGGGGCTGAACGATGAGACGGTAAAGGGATTGGCCGCTCTCACCAGCGACGAGCGCTTCGCTTACGACGCCTATCGACGGTTCATCTCCATGTTCGGGCGCATCGTGATGGGGATCGACGGTGCCAAGTTCGAGCACGTCCTCGACGAGTACAAGGAGAAGACCGGGGCTAAGTCCGACGCCGAACTGAGCGCCGACAGCCTCAAGAAGATCGTCGAGGAGTACAAGAGGATCTTCAAGGAGGCGACCGGTCGCGACTTCCCCACCGATCCCTACGAGCAACTTCGACTGGCGATCATGGCGGTGTTCGGGTCTTGGAACGGGAAGAGGGCCATCGACTACCGAAACTACAACAAGATCCCTCACGATCTGGGGACCGCAGTCAACGTGCAGACGATGGTCTTCGGCAACATGGGCAACGACTCGGGGACCGGCGTCGCGTTCACCCGCAACCCATCCACTGGCGAGAAGACGCTGTACGGCGAGTTCCTGGTGAACGCCCAGGGTGAGGATGTGGTGGCGGGCATCCGCACCCCGGAGCCGATCGCGCGGCTGCAGGACGTGCTACCGTCGGTAGCCCAGCAGTTCAAGGATATCGCGCAGCGGCTGGAGAGCTACTACCGTGACGTTCAGGACATGGAGTTCACGGTCGAGCGAAGCAAGCTGTACATGCTGCAGACTCGGTCAGGCAAGAGGACCGCGCAGGCAGCAGTGAAGATCGCGGTGGACATGGTCAAGGAGGGGATCATCACCCCCGAAGAGGCCATCATGCGTGTGGAGCCAGGGCACGTTGTGCAGCTGCTGCTGCCCGGGTTCGATGCGGATGCCAAGGACGCGGCCGACCGCGAGGGCAGGATGCTGACCAAGGGACTGAACGCCTCCCCCGGTGCCGCCGTGGGTCGCGCCGTCTTCGATCCCGACAGGGCAGAGGAGTGGGGGAATACCGGACAGAAGGTAGTGCTGGTCCGGACCGAGACCTCTCCTGATGACGTGCACGGGATGATCGCAGCCCAGGGCGTGCTGACCTCACGCGGAGGCGCGACGAGCCACGCCGCCGTTGTGGCACGCGGCATGGGCAAGCCCTGCGTGTCCGGAGCCGAAGGTGTCGTGGTGGACGAGGAGCGTCGCCGGTTCACGGCTGGTGGGAAGGTCGTGAAGGAAGGCGACATCATCTCGATCGACGGGGCGACCGGCGAGGTGTTCGCCGGGGAGATCCCGGTCCGAGCGCCCGCCTTCTCGGAGCTGAAAGAGCTGGATCAGATCCTCAAGTGGGCGGATGAGAAGCGCCGGTTGGGTGTGTGGGCCAACGCCGACTACCCGAGAGATGCGATAAAGGCACGCGAGTACGGCGCCGAGGGTATCGGTCTGTGCCGAACCGAGCACATGTTCATGGAGACCGATCGGCTTCCGATCGTCCAGAAGATGATACTAGCCGCACCCGAGGCGACTCGACTGGCAGCCGAGTTGGAGAAGAGCAGAGCAGAGCTGGCTTCGGCCCCCGCGGATCGAAAGGCTGCCGTCCAGCAGCGACTCGCGGAGCTGGAGAAGGAAGCCGCGGGTCCGTTGAACTCCTATCGCTCGGCTCTCGACGAGTTGCTCCCCATACAGAAGGGCGACTTCATCGGGATCTTCAGGGCGATGGCGGGGCAGCCCGTAATCATCCGAACGATCGACCCGCCTCTACACGAGTTCCTCCCCGATCATGAGACGCTTCTGGTCGAGGTCACGGAGTTGCGGCTCAAGGGCGACCGGCCAGAGGAGTTGACCCAGAAGGAGAAGCTGCTCCAGGCCGTCGAGTCGATGCGGGAGGCAAACCCGATGCTGGGTCTGCGGGGATGCCGCCTGGGCATTCTCTACCCGGAGATCGTGGAGATGCAGGTCAAGGCGATCATTGGCGCGGCCTGCGAGCTCACGAAGGAAGGGATCGTCGTCAAGCCGGAGATCATGATCCCGTTGATCGGCCACATCAACGAGCTGCACCTTGTCCGGGAGCAGGTAGTTCCCATCGCCGATCAGGTGATCAAGGAACACGGCGTCGACCTCCACTACAAGGTCGGAACGATGATCGAGATCCCGAGGGCGGCCCTCACGGCAGACGAGATCGCGCGAGATGCCCAGTTCTTCAGCTTCGGGACCAACGACCTGACCCAGACGACCTTCGGCTTCTCCAGGGACGATGCTGAGGGCAAGTTCCTTCTGCAGTACGTCGACCGGAAGATCCTGCCGGTCAACCCGTTCCAGACGCTGGATCGCAGCGGTGTTGGCAAGCTGATCAAGATGGCCGTCGAGTTGGGTCGAGGCACCAGGTCCGACCTCGAGGTCGGCATCTGTGGCGAGCACGGCGGCGATCCGAGCTCCATTGAGTTCTGCCATAAGGTCGGACTCAACTACGTTAGCTGCTCACCGTTCCGGGTGCCGGTAGCGCGACTTGCTGCCGCTCAGGCTGCCGTTGGGGAGTCCGAGAAAGACAAGTAGTATTACTCTGAAGGGTAGGCGGGTCGCGAACGACCTGCCTGGTTCCGGTATCGATGACGTAGGGGCGGGTCGCTGACCCGCCCCTACGGGCGACCATCCGCAAGTCCCCTCCTAAGGGCTGTCCATCCGGGACAGTCCGACATGGGGTGCCCGCACTGAGGGCTTCTCAAAAGGAACTCTACCTTGGACACAGTCCGTGATCGCTTGGAGCAGGGGGAGGAAAGGCTGTCTCCTTTGGCCTCCCGAGCCCGGCTCAGCCGAGGAAGGCAGACTGCGGAAGAGGAGTGTCCATGGCGGCTGTCCTTTCAGCGAGACAGAGATCGAATTCTCCACTGCAAGTCTTTTCGGCGGCTCAAGCACAAGACTCAAGTTTTCGTTGCTCCGGCCGGCGATCACTACCGCACTCGCTTGACCCATACACTGGAGGTGTCCCAGATCGCCCGTACCATCGCTCGGGCGCTTAATCTGAACGAGGACCTGACAGAGGCTATAGCCCTGGGGCACGACCTTGGACATACCCCTTTCGGCCATGCCGGTGAGGAAGCGCTGAACGGCCTGATGCCGGGTGGCTTTCACCACAACGAGCAGAGCCTGAGGGTTGTGGAAGTGCTGGAGAAATCTGGACGGGGCCTGAACCTGACCTGGGAAGTTCGGGACGGGATCCTATTTCACAGCAAGGTGAGACAGAGTATCGCAGCCGGGGGCGTAGGCATCCCTTCGACGCTAGAGGGACAGATCGTGAGGGTGGCCGACAGCGTGGGCTACGTGAATCACGATCTCGAGGATGCCATCCGTGCCGGCGTCATTCGAGAGCCCGACATCCCACAGGGCGTGATATCGAAGTTGGGCGTCACCGGCCGCCAGAGGATCAACGCCATGGTCGTGGACATCATCACCAACTGCTGGCCTGTGGCCGAGGGGCGGTTGCCAGAGGCCGAGGACCGAAGTGGCTTGGTCATACGTCCCAGCATAACTATGTTAAGCTATATTGACGCTCTTCGAGAGTTCCTGTTCAGGCGCGTCTATCTTTCCGGCTTTGCCCAGGACCAGGCAGCCAAGGCGGCCTACCTGATCCGCGAGTTGTTCACCTACTACGAGGCCCATCCGTTGGATTTGTCGGGCAACACGGGGAATGTTCAATCCGGCGAGTCGTTGCGGCGGGCAATATGCGACCACATAGCCAGCATGACCGATCGCTACGCCATGCAAACCTACCGGCAGCTATTCTTGCCTGAAGGTTGAACCGAAGGGGGTCTGTGGCCGGTTATTTGGTATGAGTGTTGATGGCCCACGGCGGGTTCGGTCTTCATCCCGATCCTCGCTCGCCTGAGGAGACGGGGCGTAGTTATGGGGCAGGACTAGATGGCAGACGTAGTCGATCAGATAAAGGCACGGCTGGACATAGTTGACGTCATCTCCGAGAAGGTCCTGCTCAAGAAGGCAGGGAAGACACTGAAGGGCCTTTGTCCGTTTCATGTGGAGAAGACCCCATCCTTCATCGTGTTCCCGGAGACCGGCACCTGGCACTGTTTTGGCTGCGGCGCTGGGGG
Organism: Chloroflexota bacterium; assembly: GCA_027372455.1. Taxonomy (GTDB): domain Bacteria; phylum Chloroflexota; class UBA6077; order UBA6077; family UBA6077; genus JAJYNT01. The sequence continues at coordinate 7,619 of DAHXJB010000518.1, forward strand.
CGATCTGTTCAACTTCGTCATGCAGAGCGAGAATCTCACCTTTCCGGAGGTGCTTGCCCTGCTTGCTGTGCGAGCCGGCGTCGAGCTACAGAGGGGGACCAAGGAGAGTCATGGTAGCAACGAGCACGCCACGCTATTCGAGGTGAACGAGGCAGCGGCCGACTATTTCCGCTCCATGCTGGAGGGTCCCGTCGGCTCTCATGCAAGAAGTTACCTTCAAGATCGCGAGATCTCGGGCGAGAGCGTGGAGCGATTTCAGATCGGTTTCGCTCCCGACATGGGTGCTGGGCTGGCCCATCACTTGCTGCAACAAGGCTTTGGTAGATCAGATGTCCTGACGGCTGGTCTCGCCGGAGAAAACGAGTCTGGAGGGCTGTACGACCGCTTTCGGGGGCGGCTGATCTTCCCGATACGGGACACCATGAGCAAGCTGGTGGGTTTCGGCGGACGCGCACTGGCGAAGGAGCAGCAGCCGAAGTATCTGAACACCCCTCAGACCCCGATCTTCGACAAGGGTGGTTCACTTTATGGGATCGATCGGGCAAAGCAGGAGATCCGGCACACCGGCCAGGCGGTGATCGTGGAAGGTTACGTGGACGCCCTCATGGCCCACCAGTACGGATACGCAAACGTCGTGGCCGCCCTGGGAACGGCTGTTACCGATCGGCAGCTTTCGCTGTTGAAACGATGGGCCTCGGAACTCTGTTTTGCACTAGATCCGGACGAGGCAGGGCAGGAGGCGACGGCGAGGGGTTTGAGCGTCGCGATGGGAGCCCTTGAACGGGATGTTACCCCCGTTCCGACCTGGAAAGGACTTGTTGACTACGTCTACAAGCTGAAGGGCGCCATCAAGATCATTTCGCTTCCGGGAGGGAAGGACCCCGACGAAGTCATTCGAGAGGATCCCTCTCGATGGCAACAGTTAGTGCAGAGCGCCGTCCCCGTACAGGAGTTCTTCCTGGAGCGAGTGCGCCGCAAGCACGATCTTTCCAGCGCAAGCGGCAAGGCCGCGGCGGTCGAAGAGGCAATGGCTGTGATCGGGGAGATCCCGGAACCGGTGCAGCAGGCCCACTACGTGCAGCGACTGGCGGCTATGGTCGGCGTGGAGGAAGCCATCCTCCTGCAGCAGGTGCGTCGCGGCTCTGTGCGGCGGCCTTTCTCCACGGTTCGGCCCGTCGCGGAGCAGAGAGATGATCGCCCTGAGGTAGACCTGGAGGCCTACTGTTTGGCGATCATCCTAAAGAGTCCGTCCGTCCTGGAAGGGGAGCCGCAGCTGCGGGCGGAGCATTTTGGCAATCCGGCCTTCAGGGAGATCTTTCGGAGGGCCAAAGAGGTGGTGGGATCTGGGAAGGGGGATGTGGAGGGAACCGAGCTGTTGGGGGTGCTGAGAAGCGAGTCCGAGGGGCCGTTAAGGGACAGCCTGGAGGAACTGGTGTCGATGGAAGATCGATACCCGCTTCGTCTTCAGGATCAACTGGGGCAGGCGTATAGGGCAGCAGCTATCGGCCTGGTGTTGAGCGATTTGCAGTTACGCAGACAGCAGATTGAGGCGGCGTGGTCGTCGCGAGAGTTGCAAGGGGATCCGGAGGAGACTATCGCCCTGGAGCGAGCCGAGTACGAGATCGCCGTCGAATCGCACAGACTGAAGCTGCTGGGGGACACAATACCGTTGCGGGCGATCCACAAGGAGGTTCGGCATGGTGGATGACGTCAGGGCGAGTGCGGACGCAGCATCCTCCCTCGTCTATTCGGAATTGTTGGCGAAGGGGCAGACACGAGGCTACGTGACTCCCGACGACATTCTGCAGAAGATACCAAACCCCGAGAATGACGTGGGAATGGCAGATGAAATGGTCGCCGCCCTGGATGATGCAGGAGTGAAGCTGGCTACATCCGCATCCCTGGCCGACACGGAGGGACCTCCACCTTCCTGGCTCACAGACATGGAGAACGAGCAGGAGGTGGAGGCCGCCGTACGGGTCGACGAGCACGAGGGGCTTGAAGATCACGTCCGGATGTATCTTCGGGAGATCGGCACCGTGCCACTGCTGAGCTGGGAAGGTGAGAAGCGCCTTGCTCGCAAGATGGAGGAGGGATCATTCCTGGAGAAGATGCGCCGAGCACAGCCCGCGGTAGAGGATGAGTTCGGCGAGGATGGCTTGTCGGAGTTCCAACCGGAGGATCGAGAGCTCACCGAAGAGGACGCAGTCGGTTTCCTTCAGCAGATGTATGCGCAGTTCTGCCTGCACTTTCCCTATCTCGATCTGGTCTTCCCGAGCGATGGGACTCGTGAGGGATTGAGAGAGAGCATGCAGAGGATGGGGAATCTCGCGGACATCGATTCCAACAGGCTGCAGGAGATCGCCGACAAGCAGCAGGTGGAGGTGACGGTAGCCGAGAGGGCGATCGTTACCCTCTCGATCCTGTGCCGGATAATGCCCGATGCACTGCTGGAATCGGTTGCCCGCGAGATGAGCGAGAGCGGGGCTCTACCTTCGCTTGCCCACGGCATAGACTATTTCGCTTTGAGACCCATCGAAGCGAGACAGCGGCTGATCGGCATTCAACGCGAGGCCCAGCGCGCACGGGCCAGCCTGACCGAGGCCAACCTCCGATTGGTGGTGAGCGTCGCCAAGAAGTACATCGGTCGGGGCATGTCGTTGCTGGACCTGATCCAGGAGGGCAACATCGGACTGATCAGGGCCGTAGAGAAGTTCGAGTTTCGGAAGGGATACAAGTTCTCCACCTACGCTACATGGTGGATTCGGCAGGCGATTACCCGCGCCATAGCCGATCAGGCGCGAACGATCCGCATTCCTGTTCACATGGTGGAGACCATCAATAAGCTGAGCAGGCTGTCGCGTCGGCTGCTGCAGGATCTCGGCAGGGAACCAACCTCGGAGGAGATCGGCACCAGGATGGAGATCCCGGCCGAAAAGGTTCGGGAGATCATGAAGGTCTCCCAGGAGCCGGTATCCCTCGAGACCCCTATCGGCGAGGAAGAGGACAGCCATCTCGGTGACTTCATCGAGGATCAGTCGGCGCTTGCCCCAGCGGAGGCAGCCTCCCACCAACTGCTCAAGGAGCAGGTGGACGACGTGTTGAGATCGTTGACCCACCGTGAGCGACGGGTCCTGCAGCTGCGGTTCGGTCTGGACGATGGGCGCCAGCGCACTCTGGAGGAAGTTGGCAGGGAGTTCGGCGTTACACGAGAACGAATTCGGCAGATCGAGGCGAAGGCTCTCCGGAAGCTGCGCCATCCGAGCCGGAGCAAAAAACTGAAAGACTACCTGGATTAGTGTTTGGGCAACAGGGCCCCCTTCTCTTTGCGAGAAGGGGGCCTCTGCTACTCGGACACCGGAAGTGAGAAGTGGATGGTAGTTCCGCTGCCCACCTCACTCTCCAGCCAGATCCTTCCACCGTGGGCATCCACGATCCCTTTGCTGATGTACAGCCCAAGTCCCATGCCCTCATGGTTACGATCCGGCCCCCGGAAGTATCGCTCGAAGATCCTTTCCTGCACCTCTTGCGGCATTCCGGCGCCATCGTCCTGGATTGTGGTGACAACGGAGCTATCTATCCTTCGTACACGGATCTGTACGTTGCCCCCTGGAGATGTGGCCTTGACCGCATTTGAAATGAGATTGACCAGCAGCTGCTCCACTCGGTAAGGGTCCGCGAGCACTCCCGTGCCTTCGGACTCCACCAAGCTGAAGACTCGATCCGGGCTGGCGACCTGCATACGAGACATCACATCCCTCGCCAAGGCGGCGAGGTTGAAGCCAACGCAGCGAAGGTCGAGCCGGCCCATGCGAATCAATGAGAAATCCAGGAGATCGAAGACCAGCTGGCTCAAACGGGTTATCTGTCGGTCGGCTACTTCCAGCATGCCGATCTCACGCGGCCCCAGGTCGTGCTCCGGCCGCCGTCGGTACATTCGCAGGATCAGTTGAACGTAGCCCTTCACAGCGGTGAGGGGCGTTTTCAACTCGTGGGCCACCATGGCCAGAAACTCGTCCTTCTGAAGCTCCAGTTCCTTGCGATCCGAGATATCCTGAAGCAGGGCGACCGAGCCCACCGTTTCTCCGGACTCGTCCTGAATCGGGGAAGAGCTGCAGAGGACGGTGATCCCATGTCCGTTCGCCTGGTGAATCACCATCTCCTGCACCTTTGTGGCCTCTCCAGTTCGTACGGCCTGGACCCAGGACAGATCTTCAGGAAGGAATGGCTCGCCGGTGGGACTGGCGAATCCATACAGCCGTGGATAGGCGGAGATCGGGACTTTCGAGTCCAAGGGTTGCCCCAGGATCTGAGCGAATGCCCGACTGCTGGAAACGATCCTTCCGTCTGGGGCAGCGGCAACGACGACCCCTTGAGGAATATTCTCCAGGATGGCCTGAAGGTGGAGGTTGCTGACGCTCAACCGCTGGCTGGCACGGCGGGTAGCCTCTAGTCGCTGGATGTGGGCCAGAGCCGTGCCGGCGTGGTGGACGATCTCCGACATCAGCTCTATCGAACCGTCGTGGTAGGGGTCCCACTGATCCGTGGAAGCAATCAGGAGCAGACCCAGGGTCCGATTGCCGTGGGCAATGGGTGCCAGTATGACCGACTCGCACCCGAGCTTCGCCGCGAGCGATGCCCTGCTGCCCGATCCGAAGAGGGCACGAAGCTGCTCCTCGTTCTCTTTGGGGAGGCTCACCGGCCGGTGAAGGCTGACTATCTTGCTGGCCAGCCCCTGATAGCGAAGAGGCGGCCAGTCCTGAGCCAAGAGCGCGGCGATGGGCTGCTGCTCGGGGTCGCTGTGGGAAACGGCCGCGAGTCGAAACTCCCCGGTTGCCCTGTCCTGAAGCCACAAACTGCACCAGCCGGCCATCGCTTCTGCAGCAGCGTTGGCTATTCGAGGGGCCAACTCGCTGGGAGTAGAGGATGCGGCGAGAGCCTCGAGCAGCTGCGAGAGAAAACGCGCGGAGCTCTTCGGCACCGCTTTGTCGACCTCAATGTTTCCCGTTTCAGGGCCGCGAAGGGTCTCTGTCACGACGATCCCAATCGGTCCATTGGATGGATGGATCGCGCCAAGAGGCGCCAGCACGAAGACTAGAATAGCATGGCAGCCGAAGGTTGTTCAATGCCATGGAGGCCCAGTTCGGTGCTTATGGGTAGTGTTGTCGCTACGGCCAGCCACCTGCTGTATATTTGTGCAAAACCACTTCGAAAGGAGTGCTGCCGCTCATGCAGCTCGCGGTCTTCGGTCTCAGCATCACTAGTTCGTGGGGAAACGGCCACGCTACCGTGTACCGGGGGTTGCTGCGGGAACTGCACCGGCGGGGTGTGGACGTTACGTTCGTCGAAAAGGACAGCCCCTGGTACGCGGCCAATCGAGACCTCCCACAGCCGGATTTCGCCAGGGTCCTCTTGTATGGAGACTCCGACCAGCTAGACTCCGTTCTGGACGACGAGTTGGGCCGAGCGGACGTCGTTCTGCTGGGCAGCTACTTTCCCGACGGCATCAAGGTGGCCGACCGGCTTGCGAAAACCCGTGCGCCAGTGCGGCTCTACTACGACATAGACACGCCGGTAACACTCGCGGCCTTCGCCCGAGCGGGTGGAGCGCCCTACCTGCGAGCGGACCAGATAGCTGTCTTCGACGCTGTGCTCTCCTTCACAGGAGGCCGAGCCCTGCGAGAGCTGGAGACGCGATGGGGTGCCTCTCGTGCTGTGGCGTTCTATTGTGCCCTGGCCCCCGATTTCCACCGCCGGACGGAGCCAACCGATCGCTTTCGCTGTCGCCTGGGTTACATGGGCACCTATTCCGACGATCGGCAGAAGATCTGGGAAACGCTGTTTCTCGGCCCCGCTCGGCGGCTGACCGAGCAGCGGTTCGTCCTGGCTGGGCCGCAGTATCCGGTTATGGAGATGCCGTCCAACGTGCGACACTACCAGCACGTGGCCCCGCCGGAGCACTCAGCCTTCTATAGCTCCTGCGATCTGACCCTGAACCTGACACGCGGGCCAATGGTGGCCCACGGCTACAGTCCATCGGTGCGGCTGTTCGAGGCCGCGGGGTGCGCCGCCTGCGTGATCTCCGACCCGTGGGACGGTTTGGGGGAGCTGTTCCAGATCGGACAGGAGATCCTGGTGGCTTCCAACGAGGATGAGATGATCGGGTTGCTGCAGCGTCTTGAGTCCGAAGAGATTGTCTCAATCGGCAACCGCTTTCGCGCGAGGGTACTGCGCGAGCACAGCTACGCCACGAGGGCGCAGCTGTTGCTCGATCTCATCGCTTGCCGGTGACGACCTCGCCTACTCTACTGAGGCAGGCATCACATGCCCCCTCTGGGTAGCAACTGGTACAGGGTGATCTGCATCTCACCACCGCCCATGAAGCGGGCTGTCCCCCCGGCCGGCATTCCGGCGGATGTGCCGCCGGGCGCCCCGGAGTTCCGTGTCAGGGTATCGAAGCCGTTCACAGGAATGCCGTTAGTTTCCACCCACTGGGAAATGTCCGATTGCGACCTGAAACCCCGCCCGAAACCGGCGCTGTTCCAATAGATGTAGCGTAGCTTGCCGTCGGCGACCAGTTGGTCGAGCTGCTGGGTGGTGACGACCTGGTCCAACCCCATGAAACCCCCCATGTACAACACCGGTCGTCCGGTGGCGAGCACATAGTCGGAACCCTGCATGGAACTGGGCACCGCCATCAGGTACTCAGTCCCCTGAGTATTAGCCTGTAGATACTGGAGCAACGATTGGTTGACCTGTAGCTTCCCATCATTGGGGGGTCCGGACGATCGACCATCGTACGCCGAGGGAAGCGACTGGTTATCGCTGGGATGGAGGGTCGTGAGCTCGGACCAAATGCCCGGCGTGATCAGCATGGCGGCAATGACGCAAGCGAAGCCGGCCGCGGCCAAGCGGTTTTTCCGCAGGACCGCGGAAACAGCCAGCAGAGCTGCCCCCGCGATGGCGAGGCCTATCACGAGTGGGATCCATGGCGTGGCGTTGACGAAGGCAGTAGCGGTGCCGACCTGCAGCTTCAGCGTCACCACCACGGCCACGATCAGCAGAGCAGTAGCCACCCAGAGGTGGCGGTCACGCAGCTTCCAGATCTCGGCGACACCTATGCCAACCAGGGCCGCTATTGGAGCGCCCAGCGTCGACAGATAATAGGGGTGGAAGAAACCCGCGACACTGAAGAAGGCCATGTCGGTGAGCAGCCACCCACCCCAGAGCAGCATGGTTTGGTGCTTCTGGGAAAGGGGCCAGCGAGGCCGCGCGCGGAACAGCAGCAGGACGGCCGCGAACAGCGCAAACGGAAGCAGCCAGCTAGCCTCGTTGCTGAGCGGGGCGGTGAACAGCCGAAGCGCCCCGGGCTGGCCCGTACCATCCACTCCCCCGAAACCCCCGAACCCACCGAAGCCACGCCCTTGCCTCGTCGGGAAGGCTCCAAGCTGGTTGAAAAGGGTAACCATCCCACCCAGGAGGTTCGGGATACCCTTGATCAAAGCGACCGGCGCGTTCAAGAGGTCAGAAACTCCGCTGGAACCGTTTTTGGGTGATTGACCCATCCGTCCGGAGATACGGTTCGGACCCGTCCCAGACTGACCGAAGAAACCATTACCCCCGAATCCGGGCCGCTGGAAGCCGGCCCCGAAGCCGGGGGCTTGCTGCCCCGATCCACCACCAAATGGTGTGTTCGCCAGCAGCCCTCCCAGCAGCCCGCCCCGGCCGCCCATGCCGAGGAGCCGCTCCATACCGTTGTAACCGGTGATGAGGCTCATCTCGGAGTTGTCCCCGCTGCTTCCGACGTAGGGGCGCTGATCGGCCGGCGTGAGGTCGACGATGGTAGCCCAGGACAGTGAGACGACTAGGAGCACCACCGAGGCGAGCGTCAGGTTCCCCAGCTTCCTACCGAGCCGCTCGGGAGACCCGAAGAAATAGAGGGCATAGAAGGCAGGCAGAGGCAGGAAGGCTTCCAGCATCTTGATGTTGAAGCTGATGCCCACCAGAAGCACGCCCAACAGCAGGTAGCGCAGTCTGCCGCGCTCCGTCGCCACGATGAAGGCCCATGCGGCCAGCAGCAGCGTGAAGATCAGCGTGCTATCGATGGTGTTGTTCCGGTCCGTGGCGACGACCACCGGGGTTATCGCCAGCGCCAGTGCGGCCACAAGTCCGGCGATGGTGCCGTAGCTTCTTCTAACCAGGTGATAGACAACCATGATGGAGAGCAACCCCGCCACAATCTCCGGCAGCAGCACGCCGAAAGCACTTACCCCGAAGAAGTGGGCGGAGATGGTCTGCAGCCAGAGCCCTACCGGGGGCTTGTCCACGCTGACCGAGCCGCCGGGCTCGGCGGCAACGAAAAAGAAGTTGTGCCAGGATTGAAGCATGCTGGCAACAGCCGCGCTGTAGTAGTGATTGACGTAACCGAGCGCGGCGAGATTGGTCAGGCGAAGGGCGGCAGCTAAGGCCAGGATGGCCGTCAGCGCCGTCATTCTCAGAATAGCGTATCGTTCGACCAGTAAGGTCCTGCCCTGAGCGACTCGAGACGTCGCCGTCTCCCAGTTCGTGGTTCGCATGCTGTATGACCCCAGCTCTTATGGTTCCGCTCCTCAGAGTATAGGGGAGGACTGTTAAGAAGGCGTCAAACAGCTGTTAAGAGTTGGGGAAGCTTTACAGGGATTGGCCGACGGAGAAGAAGGACTACTGGGTAAAGAGCCGACTCAGGAAGCCGTCCATCTGCTCACCGCGTTGGCTGTAGCAGTGCCGTGACCGGATCCTGTCACGGCCTCGGTTGCCGATCTCGGTGGCGTTCTCCTGGCTCACACCGTAGACGAAGGAAGCGACATCTGCGTATCCCGAGGCTACCAGCGCCTCGCTGCCGGGAGAGAGAAAACTCTCGATCCCATTCCACCGATCTGTGACGAGGCAGGCTCCGGCTCCCGCGGCTTCGAACACCCGGGTCGGAGGGCTGAAGCCGTAGTCGGCCATAGCCTGGCGGGTGACATTCAGCACGAGGCGAGCGCTAGAGTTGAGGACGTTGTGGAGGGCAGTGGAGACGTGGCCGAGGTAGCGGACGTTGCCGGGTAGGGCAACATCCCCCCAGCCTTGCCCACCCAGAAGGAAGCGATGATCTGGACAGGCTTCGGCGGCCCGAAAGAAGAACTCCCGAACTCGGTCCTCGCGGTCGGGCAGCCTGTGGCCGACGAACAGCAGGTCGCACCGATAGGCTGGATCGGAGGCAACCGGGTGGTGGCTGTCCGGGTCCAGAGCGTTGTACACCAACTCCACCTGGCGAGCGCCCAAAGCCTCGTAGCCCTCGGTCACTCTGGGGCCTCCCCCGTAGGCGAGGATGGCGTCATATCGAGGCACCAACCGACGAAAATACCATTCGGGATCACGGAAGGCCTGATCAAGGGTAAAGGGGGCATCCACATCCCAGTATGCCACGCGATTGCCATCGCGCCGCACCGCCAGGACCGCGGCGTCCAGGTAATCGTCATATCTACCTACTCCGCTGCACTTGATGACGAGATCCGAACCCCGGGCCCGCTCCAACTCCTCATCCAGATCATCTCGATCGCGACACACCACGACTTCGGCGTAGTCGGGGTCCTCCAGCAGATCCCGGTGGCTCTGGCGGTCGTAGATGTCCTGCTCCACGAAGACGACCTGATGCCCCAATCGGTGCAGAGCACGGCAGATGCCGCGGTAGTAGGTAGCTGCTCCATTCCAGTAGGCTGAGGTTATGCTGGAGCCGAAGAAGGTGATCCTCTTAGCCACGCTGGGACCTCAGCCGATTGACGATTTCGATCAACTCGAGTGCCCGATGGCGGCAGGTGTGGCGAGCCAACACTGTGGCTCGGCCGTGAGAGCCGATCCGCCTGCGGGCGCCGGCATCAGCGCAAAGCCATTGGATGGCCTCTCGCATTTGAGATGGGGTATCCACCGCCAGAAAGTCCGATCCTTCCTCGAACAGGCCGGTGTCATCTCGCCAACCCGCACTGATAAGAGGAACTCCACACGCCAATGCCTCGAAGACCCGAATGGTGGGAGTGCCGCGCAGCGTCTCGATGTACTCCTTTCGGGGGATGTGCAGGGTGAGTTTGCTGCCAGCATAGACCTCCGGGGCCAGGTAGTTTGGGAGCCAGCCGCCCCACTGGATCCCCGCTCTCTGGATCGCGTCAACCACATCAGGTGGGTAGCGGACGCCGTAGAGAGCAAAGGCGAGATCCGGGAGGGCTCGACCCTGCTCGATGAAATAATCCCAGGTAGTCTGATTGCGATCCTCGTCGCCCCAGTTGCCAACGAAGACCACATCTCGACTCTTGGGCTGTGGCAGGGGTCGGAAGAGATCCGTATCGGCGGCTTCGTTAAAGAGCAGCACCTCCGGCCCATCCGTCGTGCTTCGATAGATGTCGACGATGGTGGGGCCGTAGGCAAGAATGGCGGAGTAGGCATCGAGCCCCATCAGGGGAAGACGCGAAGGCTCCGTCAGGGCTCGGTGATGAGTATCGTGGAAAAGAGAAATGACTCCCTGTCTGGAGGCCTCTTCCCCGATGGCACGAACCAGATCCGGAGGGTTCCACTCGTGGACCATGCAGACATCCACCTGGGAGAGCAATTCGGACAGCCAGTCTCGCAGGTGGGCACGCCCGTCGAGCAGGTAGCTGCGATTGTCGATGAAAGGGAAGCGTCGACGAAACTGCTCTAGCGGCCCCAGGCCGTGGTCGCGCACCAGGTTTGAGATGGACCAGTTGTCCTCCTCTTCAAAGGAGGTCACCTGATGGCCCAGCGCCTGAAGGTTACGGGCTAACCCTCGAAGGAAATGGGCGTTGCCATGGTTCCAATCGGACACCATGGAGTGAGAAAAGAGCGCGATTCGAAGCGCCGGGCCACCAACCATCAGCGATCAGTCTCGATCCGAAATGAACGATCCGCGCTTCGCGGAACATTTCGGTTGATTATAGCAGTCTCAGTCATGCCATTTCGCCGCCCCCGGCGGCCCCCCTTACCCACAAACAAGATCATCTTGTGAGCGACCGGTACAGCTCCGCATACTCCGTTGCCATTCGATCGGCGGTGTAGAGTCGAAGCGCTCTGGCCCGAGCAGCGTCCCCGAGCCGCTGCGCCCAGTCGGGCCTTTCGAGCAGTTCCTGCAGCCTCAGGCGCAGCGCCCCGACGTCCTTTGGTTGAAAGTAGACCGCAGCCTCTCCCCAGATCTCCCGATAGGCGGCGGTATCGGAGGCGATCAGCGTGCAGCCGGATAGCGCCGCCTCCAGCGCCGCCAGGCCAAAAGGCTCGTAACTGGAGGTAGCCAGGTAGAAGCGTGCCGACGACATCGCTTCCCTGGTATCAGCCCAGCTCCGGCTGCCCAGATACCGCGCATTGGGGGCTGGCGGTAGGTATGTAGCCTCTCCGGAGGGACCTGCAACGGGGCCGAGAAGACGCAGCTCGATCGGCAACCCTCGCACAGCTTCCACGGCGGTGGCGGCTCCCTTCGCCTCGTCCCACAGCCTTCCGGCCACCAGGGCCACCCGCTGCTTTGGCCGTGACCGATAGAACTGAGGCCACAGCCCGTTGTAGATTACCCTGGATGGCCGGCCGTAGATCTCCTGAAGCGAGCCGGCCATGAAATTGGATGGACAAACCAGGGCAGAAGCCCCAGCAAGTCCCTCGGCGACCAGCTTCCGGTAGGCTCGGAGGTCGGAGGGCATCTCCATCTCGCCCCCTGGAGATTCGCGAGGCCACCTTTCATCCCTGTGCCACCTCAGCCAACCGAGAAGGTCACTGTGAGCGACGACCACCCTGGGGACCGATCCGGGCAGCAACCCGAAGCAGAACTGGTTGCTGTGCACCAGATCAGCTTGCCAGCTCTCGACCAGCCGTCCGACCTCGTCGATGGATCTCGACACATCATCGGCGCTGTCGGGCATCCACTCCAGCCTAAAGGGAAGCGTCTCTACTTCGACGCCCTGTCGGGGGAGTTCATCGGCCAGACTGGCGGCAGTTGGCTCGCCAACGCATACGAGCATAACCCGACAGCCCTCTTGCTCCGCCAGACCCCTGGCAAGCGCAAGACTGAACTGCCACACGCCACCGACTGCGTCGGTGGTCATCAAGACACGCACTTCACGATCGCTCCCTTGCTCTGATCCAGGAGTCGTCACCTACTGGACCGATCAATTGCTCGTGAAGATCACAACCCGGGTAAAGAAAGAGCTTCACCGGCTCCGAGACCCAGACACCCCTGCTGATGGCCTTCTGGCGCCACTCCTCGGTTTTGAGTTGCAGCTTCTCATCGGCGCCGGGGGTCTCCATCATGTCCCCCTGTACCCAGGGGATGCGACCCTTGGCATGAACCATGAGATCCAGGATCCGGTCGCCATCGATCCTGTATCCCTTGTTGAGGGAGCTCTGGACTTCGGGGAAAGGAGACTCCAATCCAAACTCCACGCTGATGCAGCCGGCCGCGGCCAGCCGGTCGAGCTTCGCCTCGTCCCAGAGGTCGACCCTGGTCTCGCAGCCGAACTGCACGATAGGCTCGTCGATAAGGGCCTGGATCAGCGCCTCGCAGCCACCCAGGCCGAACAGTTCATCGATGAAGTAGACGTAGTCGATCCCTCGGGCCTTCAGCCGCCGCAGTTCGGCCAACACCCTCTCAACCGGTCGCTGCCGGTATCTACCACGGAAGAAGCGCCGATTGCAGAAGTTGCAGCCATAGGGACAGCCCCTGCTGAACTCCACCTCGGCACCTCTACCCTCGCCCCAGAAGACGTGGTGGCGATGGGCACGCAG
>DAHXJB010000520.1:0-9216 GCA_027372455.1 Chloroflexota bacterium
CCTCGGCCAGCAGCTCGTCGTCGTCGGCGAGCAGGATCGTTGGTGCCATCCATTCTACCCCTTTCAGTCTCCTGTCTTCGTCGCCGCCTCCTCCCGAAATGTTGGGAGGGTGAAGGAGAACCGAGATCCCTCTCCCATTCGGCTCTCTGCCCATATGCTTCCCCCGTGCTGCTCCACTATGCCTCGGGCGATGTAGAGGCCGAGGCCGTGTCCCTGCACGGCATCGGCATAATCGTTCCCAAGTCTTGCGAAGCGATCGAAGACGCGATCCAGCTGATCCGTGGGGATTCCGATCCCCTGATCCTCCACGCTCACGGCTACCTTTTCATCCCCCTGGCGGCAAACCTCCACCGTCACTACTCCCCCGGCCGGCGAGTAGTTGATGGCATTGCGGAGAAGGTTGACAACAACGACCTCGACCTTGCGAGGATCGGCCATCACAAGAGGGATATCCTCCTCGGATTTCAGTTGCAGGGCATGGATGTTGGTTGTGGCCTGCGCCATCGCGATGACGTGACTGAGCAACGGCAGGAGTGGCAATGGCTCCAGCCTGAGCTCGAGCGCCCCCTCATCCAGCCTGGACACGTTCAGGAGATCCTCGAGGAAGCTGCCCAACCGAAGTGTCTGCCTTTGGATCAGCTCAAGCAGCTCAGCCGATCTCGGACCGTCCGGCCGTCTGCGAAGCAACTCCGCCGACGCGTTGATGCTGGCCAGGGGTGATCGCAACTCGTGGGAGATCATGGAGAGAAAATCCGATTTCACGGAGAACAGTCTTGCCTTCTCTATCGCCATAGCGGCCTGCGTGGCCATCGCCTGGCAGAGGGCGATCTTTTGAGGGGTGATGGGCGCGCGGTCGGAGCGCCGCTGTTCCCCCACTACCACCATGCCGAGAACGCGCTCGCGAGCGATCAGAGGTACTAGCAGCATCGACTCAGTGGCCTGATCGGCTATGAGCTCCAGTTCGTCGAGGTCCAGCTCGTGCGACGGCAGGTCAAGTCCCAGCAGCAGCGGCTGGCCACCGCGCAGCGCCCTCTTCAATCCGGGTGCTCGATCCAGGGGGATCTCCAGCGCTATCTGCCTCATCACGTCGGGTCGGGCCGACGCCCTCGTGTTTGCCTTGATTATCAGTCGCTTGCCGCTCTCATCTAGCAACGAAATGTGGCAGAAGGTGACCCGGAGCGAGTTGACCAGTTCGTTGGCCAGGAGATGCAGCACTTCATCCAGGTCTATCGTGGAGGAGACGATCTGGCTGACGTGAAGCAGCATCTCCAGTTCCCTCGCCCTGCTTAGCGCTTCTTCGTACAGCCTGGCGTTCTCAAGTGCGCTTGCAGCGTGCTCGGCCAAGTGGAGAAGGAGATGGCTATCGGTCGCCGATGGATGCTGTTCGGTCATTTGATCTCCTGGATATCGGTAAACCGGGAACACGCCCTCTATGCCGAAACCGGAGATAAGATTCGCATTGAAGCAGCGAGCATAGGTTAGTACGATTGACTGGACTTGAGAATATGATACTACTACTTGGATCCATGCACAAGCGGGGATAAGGGTTATACATGGACTTGTTGCTTAGAGCGGGTAGGAGGGTGCGGGCAGGGTGAAGTGGAAGGTAGCGCTACGCATCGGGATGCTCTGCAAACCTGTAACCAACACCGTAAACGGTCTGGATGTGGGTTGGGCGTTGGGGATCGGGCTCGATCTTCTGCCGCAGATTCTTTACGTGGGCGTCAATAGTGCGCTCGTATCCCTCGAAAGCCTCTCCCTGGACCTGGTCCAGCAGTTGAAGCCTGCTAAACACCCTGCCCGGATGGCTCATCAGCACCTCCAGCAGCCGAAACTCGGTGGGCGTGAGCTCCAGCAGCAGCTTGCCCTGCCTAGCCTGATGGCGGGCCAAGTCCAGGGTCAAGTCACCGGCCCTTAGGGTCTCCTGGGCTGTTTGGGGCGCTTGCCCGATCCGGCGCAGCACTGCTCTAACCCTGGCGACAACTTCCCTGGGGCTGAAAGGCTTGGTGACGTAGTCATCGGCCCCCAGCTCGAGGCCAATCAGTTTGTCGACTTCTTCGTCTCGCGCGGTGAGCATGATGATGGGAACTGCCGAATCCTTCCGCAGACGGCGGCAGACCTCCAGTCCATCCATAACCGGCAGGTTGAGGTCCAGCACTACCAACCGGGGTTCATGGCGAACGAAAGCCTCGAGGGCTGCACCGCCATCGGCGACGATCACGACTTGATAGCCGTCCCTCTCCAGGTACAGCTTCAGCAGTTCGGAGATCTTCGGTTCGTCCTCCACCACCAGGATCGTCTCTCTGACCATGGCCTCCTCTGTGGACTCGACATTCTATTCGCTGGTTCGATTATACCAGTGGATAGCGAAGAAGATGTGAAGGTGCTCTCGACGCCCGATCTGCCCCGCGGTATGATTCCCCCACTATGGCAGGATCACCCAAAGCTAACTGGATATATCTCTTCCATGGTGAGGATGAGCTCTCCTCGTGGGAGGCGGTTCAGGGGCTGGTAGCCCGCATGAAGGACTCCCCACTCTGGGAGTACAACATCGCCTCCTTCGACGGGGAAAAGCTGGCTCTCTCCGAGCTGGTAGCTTTCTGCCAGACGGTCCCGTTCATGG
Organism: Chloroflexota bacterium; assembly: GCA_027372455.1. Classification (GTDB taxonomy): domain Bacteria; phylum Chloroflexota; class UBA6077; order UBA6077; family UBA6077; genus JAJYNT01. The sequence continues at coordinate 2,624 of DAHXJB010000520.1, forward strand.
CCGACAAGCGGTTGGCGATTGTGAATCATCTCATTTCGCGGTTGGGGGACTCCGGCAGGGGAGACGGGGGGCGGGACGACCCGAAACAGGAGCGAGCCGCCAGAGGGAGCAAGAAGGCCCTGCTGGAGGGCATCCTGGAGCTTCTGCCGTCGGTGCCCGAGTTCTGCCGGTTGGTTTTCGTGGAGGAGCAGTTGATCCCCGAGAGGGATCCGATCCTCCAGACGATCCGCGATCTGGGGGGATACGTGAGGGTCCATCGGTTGGAAGAGGGCGGCACTTCGGCCTGGATCAGGGGCAGAGCCTCCCGGATCGGCTGCAAGTTTTCGCCGGAGGCGGTCGAGGAGCTGGCCGCGGCGGTGGGACCCAACGCGCGGTTGCTGAACAGCGAGATGGTGAAGCTGGCGACCTACTGTGGGGACCGGGTCATTTCCCCGACGGATGTGGCGGAGTTGGTGCCGGATGCTCGGAAGGCCAACGTGTTCACCATGGTGGAAGCAGTGGGGCTGCGGCAGCGGGAGGTTGCGCTGCGGGAGCTGCGAAAGCTGCTGTCGGAGGGGGATCATCCACTGAGGGTGATGGCCATGGTGGTTCGGCAGTTCAGGCTGCTGATCCAGGTGAAGGAGTTGTCGGAGGGCGGAGCGTCACAGGACGAGATCAGCAGAAGGGCGGGGGTGCCCTTCCGTGGTGTCACAAATCTTCAGAGACAGGCTCGAAACTTCAGCTTCCAGCAGTTGGAGCAGATCTACCGCCAGTTGCTGGACTACGACGTGCAAGTGAAGACCGGCGCTAAGGATCCCGAATCGGCCCTGGAGCTGCTGGTCGCGGAGCTAAGCAGCTTTGCCTAAAGCTGCCTGATAACCGCGACGACTTTTCCCTGAACCCTCAGCTCGGTATGGGCGACATAGATGGGCTCCATGGTGGAGTTGGCCGGCTGCAGGCGAATCCGATCCTTCTCTCGATAGAGTCGCTTAAGGGTCACCCTGCCCTCCGATGTGGGGCCGTCTGTGAGCAGCGCAACCACTATGTCGCCGTCGTCGGCGCTTTCCCGCGGGCGGACCACCACTAGATCGCCATCGTCGATCAGGTCCTCGATCATCGATCTTCCTTTGACCTGGAGGGCGTAGCACCCTTCCTCGCAGATTCGGGCCGAGAGTTCCAGTTCCTCGTGATGGCCCTGCAGGGCTTCGATTGGCTCGCCCGCGGCGATCTTGCCCATGATGGGCACCGTGATCGACCCGTGGTTGCGACTGGGTGGTGCAGCAGTGAGTTCGATCCCGCGGGAAACGTCCGGGTCTCGGCGCAGATAGCCCAAACGCTCGAGGAGCCGCAGGTTGTAGTCGACCACGGAAGTGGAGGAGATGCTGGCATCCTGGCCGATCTCTCGGATGGTGGGGGGATAGCCGTGGCGCTGCTGGAATCGAGCGATGAAGTCCAGGATTCGTCGCTGTCGCTCGGATAGTGGGCGCATGACCTTCCTCCGCAACACAGAAAGAGCCGTAGAACGAACGTTCTACGGCATTCTATCCGCCCGCTGCCCGCATGTCAAGGGTTGGATGCGCCGGATACGCTGCCAGACTTATCACCAATCATGCGTAGCGTGCCGCACCACAGAAACCTGGTCTGGGATCTCAGCGGACTATGCGGCCAGAGATCTCCGCTACGCCGTGGCTGCCTTTTCGGCCTTGGCCAGCCGCTTCATCAGGCGCGACTTTCGCCTGGCAGCGGCGTTCTTGTGGATGGCCTTCTTGTTGGCGGCCTTATCCAAGGCGCTGCTTGCCCTCTGAACTTCGCTCTTGGCGACGTCCAAACGACCGGCATCGATGTCATTGCGTGCCGTCTTGACCAGGGTCTTCAGCTCGGTTCGTATCGGCTGATTCTGCTTTCGCCTCTTGAGCGCAACCCGGATCATTTTGATGGCAGACTTAGTGTTGGCCAAACTGTCACCTCTTCCGCGGGGTTCACAACATCACATAAATCGACCCAGCGTATTCGACAGCTGCTCTGCCGGAGCAGACCGCCGACGTTGGGCCAGCCATATCCAGTGGCAGAAACTGATGTTACAGCAATCTGGCCCTCTTGTCCAGCATCGAAACCGTGAACTGTGTAGATCCTTCCATACATGCGCGTTTGTCTCGACTTCTGCCGTATTGACACGGTCCGCAAGAAGAGTATAGTAGCTGGCATAGGAACATGTTTGCGATAGCTTCTGCTATGGTGGTGACGGCAGGTAGGACGCACCAACCGTTGGCGAAGTGAGCCCGCCCAATGCGCCCGCCTGAGCCACTCAGGCGGGCGCGCCGTTAGTCCACCGGGAGGGGGTGAAGAGCGACTTTTCGAATCTGCCGTCTTCGGTGGCCGTTAGTTAGCTACCCGGCCAGAGGTGGATCCGCCGGCCGCGGCCAGAGTTTCTCGGGGGACCGCTGCCGCGTATCGGGATGGCATTTTCAGGCGGGAGGTAGAGAGATGGGCAAGCTGAGACTGCTATCGATCAAGGGAGACCGAACCGTTCTGTGGGATCAGAAGCAGGCGGAGACAGGGGATCCAGAAGCAGAACGGGCCGTGCGGGAGGCGGAACGCATCTTCCACGAGGCGTTGCGGAACGGCGCCACCGCCTTTCGGGTGAGCCCGGACACGCCGGCCACAAGGATAGACCGGTTTGAACCGGATGCGGACCAGATCGTCGTGGTGCCGAGGGTGGCCGGCGGATGACGGATTTCCAGCAGGGACCACAGTTCTTGGTGTTGGCCTGCATCTTGATGTTCGTGGTGGTGTGGAAGCTGTGGTGCCGGTACTACCTGTTCCCGTATCAGGAGACGGATCCTGAGGCGGAGAGCCGGTCGACGGCTTTGCTGCGGGAGCTGCTTTCGGGAAGCGAGCAGCAGCAGCTACAACAGGCAGGCTACCTGATGGTGCCCAGTCGCAAGGTGGCGGGGCGCCTCTATCGGGTGCCCATGCGACCAGGCTGGGTGGATGTCTACGAGTCGGACCGGCTGGCCATGAGGGTGTGCGTCGAGCCGGTGGAGCATCTACCTCAGGCAGATGTGGTGCTGATGCACAAGCTGATGATCGAGGCCAACGAGCAGGATTACCTGCGCACCGCGAATATCGTGTACGTGCGGCCGCCTGACGGGCAGAGGTGGCGACGGCCGCGACGCTGAGACTAACGCTGCGGGGGCGACACGGGCTCGCCCCCCCGGCCCTCTCGATCTCGGGCGTCGGGCCAAACCCCAAGGTATTTGCTGCCCTGGCGGCTCACTGCCCCTCTCCGCCTTCCTTATTCTGGTTGCAGCCGGCGCGGCGCACATTTCCGGGCGAAGCCTGGCGAAGGTCCGTAGGAGCTGGCTCCTGCCAGCGATACTACCGCGGGCGAGAGGCTACCGAACCTCCGTCACCAGGTCTGTCGCCGGCGGGAGCTGGCTCCTACACATGCCCCGCTCTCGGAACCCTGCGCCACACCCGGTTGCAGCCGGCATTTCCGGCAAGTCGCCGATGCTGTGATATAATAAGTAGCTGATCGGGCAAGATCGGGGTCCGGAGGCGCGATCCCTGTTGTGGATGTCGCCACTGGACCTCATTTTATCGAGTCTACTGAGGTGCCTAATCGGGTGACGAGCCAGGACAGGATCAGAAACTTCTGCATCATAGCCCATATCGACCATGGGAAGTCTACCCTCGCCGACCGACTGCTGGAGCGCACCGGTACTATCGACGCCCGACAGATGACCGAACAGGTGCTGGACCAGATGGATCTCGAGCGGGAGAAGGGGATCACCATCAAGGCCCAGGCCGTACGGTTGGCCTACAGGGATCGGCGGGGGGATGAGTTCCAGCTCAACCTGATCGATACTCCGGGACATGTGGACTTCACCTACGAGGTATCCCGCAGCCTCGCCGCCTGTGAAGGGGCCCTTCTGGTGGTAGATGCCGCTCAGGGGGTGGAGGCCCAGACCCTCGCCAATGTGTACCTGGCCCTGGAGCATGATCTCACCATCGTTCCTGTGGTGAACAAGATCGACCTCCCCAGTGCCGAGCCCGAGAAGGTGGCGAAGCAGATCGAAGACGTGGTGGGACTGCCATCCGACGAGGTGATCTATGCCTCCGCCAAGGACGGGGCCGGGGTGGACGACATACTGGAGGCCATCGTCCACAGAATACCCCCGCCACGAGGCCAGCATCACCAGCCACTTCGCGCCCTGGTGTTCGATTCTCACTACGACCCCTACAAGGGTGTCATCAGCTATGTTCGTGTGGTGGATGGCGCGATCGGCCCGGGAGATCGACTGCAGGCCATGGCCACCGGCCAGACGCTGGAGTGTCTGGAAGTCGGTGTGTTCCGGCCTAAGCTTGCGCCGGTCGACCGGTTGGAGACCGGGGAAGTGGGATATGTGGCGACGGGGCTGAAGAACGTCCGTGAGATGCGGGTGGGCGACACCCTCACCCACGTTGAGGCGCCGGCCGGAGAGCCCTTGCCGGGCTACAAACCGATCAAGCCGATGGTGTTCGCGGGCCTCTACCCGGTGGTGGGGGAGGATTACGGTGACCTGAGGGACGCCCTGGATAAGCTGCGTCTGAACGATGCCTCTCTCTCATACGAGCCGGAGAGCTCGGTGGCACTGGGTTTCGGCTTCCGATGTGGTTTCCTGGGGATGCTCCACATGGAGATCGTTCAGGAACGATTGGAACGGGAATACAACCTGGATCTGTTGGTCACCTCCCCCAGTGTAGAGTACAAGGTGTTTACCACCGACGGCCAGGAGTTGGCGGTGGATGGACCCTCCAAGCTGCCCGAGCCCGGCCAGATCGCCTGGATAGAGGAGCCTTGGGTGCGGATCAGCGTCATCGCGCCCAGCCGCTACATCGGCACAATCATGGAGATGATGCAGGGACGCCGCTCCGAGTTTGCCAAGATGGACTATCTGGACGAGCAGCGGGTGTTGCTGAACTACGATATGCCGCTGTCCGAAATGCTGGTGGAGTTCTACGACCAGCTCAAGTCCAGGACACAGGGCTATGCCTCCCTCGACTACTCCTATGAGGGCTATCGGGAGTCCAAGCTGGTGAAGCTGGACATCCTGGTGAATGGCCAGCCGGTGGACGCCCTGTCGCTGATAACCCATGTGGACAAGGCATACTCCCAGGGACGGGAGCTGGTCTCCAAGCTGCGGAAGCTAATCCCTCGCCAACTGTTCGAGGTTCCACTGCAGGCGGCCATCGGGGGCAAGGTGGTTGCCAGGGAGACCATCAGCGCCATGCGGAAGAACGTACTGGCCAAGTGCTACGGCGGCGATGTCACCCGGAAGCGGAAGCTGCTAGAGAAGCAGGCCGAGGGGAAGAAGCGGATGAAGCGGGTGGGCAACGTGGAGATACCGCAAGAAGCGTTCATGGCAGTATTGAAGTTGGGGGAATAGCCCCTCTCCCTCTGGGAGTAGGGAGGGGCCCTGTGCCCCTCCGCCCGGCGAGCGATGGCAGGGACGGGCGGCAGGGCAGAGCGCCCTGCCCTGCGCTCCAACGGCCGAGGGATGCTAATGGCGATTGTTGACCTCTTCGATCATTTCCTCTCTTCACCATGGGAGAAGGCCCTGGGCTCGGAGTGGCAGCCGGACTACGTCCTGCAGTTCTTATTCCCGTGCCAGTCGTACCGCAGCGTGGGCGAGCGCCAGGGTCGGGTCCAGCACCGGCACGCTGACGTCGCCGTCCTGGAGGATCAAGGGTAGCTCCGTGCAGGCGGTGAGCAGCAGCTGCGCCCCCTGGCCGGCCATCCTCTCCGCGACCACTCGGATCCTCTCCCGCACGGTCGGCCCCTTGTCCCCGGCCTTCACGCTGAAGATGGCGGCGTGGACGATCTCCTGGTCGTCCTCCGAGGGAGAGAGCGCGGTGATCCCTTTGGCCTCGAACCTGGTATGGTACAGCCTCAGCCGAGCCGTGCCATTTGCCGCGAGGATGCCCACCGTCTTGACCTCAGGATAGCGGCGTTGAGTCTCGGCCACCGCCTCATCCGCGATGTGGAGCACGGGGATCTGCACAGCCTCCGCGACGCGATCGTAGAAGAGGTGGGCGGTGTTGCAGGGCATTATCAGAAAGTCGGCACCGGCCTGCTCCAGGTTGCGGGCGGTGGCCTGGAGCATGGGGGTGGGGTCTTCCCCATCGTGGAGCAAGGCAGCGGTGCGATCGGGGATCTTGGGGTTGTTGTCAATCAGAACCCGAAGGTGCTCCTGATCTATCTTAGCCGGAGTAGCCGCCACGATCTTCTGAAACAGATCGATTGTGGCCTCCGGTCCCATGCCTCCCAGGATGCCGATAACCTTCTCCGCCATGGTAGTCTCCTATTGGCAATCAGATGTCGCCATTATAGTCCGATCTCGTGAAAAGGTGTCCGCTGTTCTCGTCTGAGTGGTCCGTCCGGCAAGCTCGCTGTGGCTTTGCTCGCCGCTAAAGCGGCAGGCTGAGAAAGCAAAGCCCACTGGAAGCGGGCTGTGAGGCTGTAGGAGCGAGCTCCTGCTCGCGATCCGAGTCGCCGGCAGTGTGTAGGGCGAGGCATGCCTCGCCCCTACGGAACCCAGCCCAGTTTACTGGGCTTTATCTTTTCAGGCCGA
>DAHXJB010000524.1:0-8908 GCA_027372455.1 Chloroflexota bacterium
ACCTTGATGCCCGTCTCGAAGATCTGCGGGGTGGTTTCCTGCTCTTCAAACGAAGGGGCGGGACGGTGAATGCTGTATTTCAGTTCGGTGGTCACAGGGCCACCCTCGTCGATGGGCTCCCCCAGCACGTTGAAGATTCGACCCAGCGTCTCGTTGCCCACCGGGACCTGGATGGGGTTCCCGGTGTCGACCACTTCGGCATCTCGCTTCAGCCCGTCGGTACTGGACATGGCGACGGCACGCACCCAGTTGTTGCCCAGATGCTGCTGTACCTCCAGCACGAGCCTCCTGTCACCCATGTAAGTTTCGAGGGCGTTGTAGATCAGCGGCAGCTGCTCGGGAGGGAACTCCACGTCCACGACCGCCCCGAATACCTGAACAACTCTTCCTGTTGCCAACGTTTCCTCCGGTTACAGGACTAGGTCTTGAGACGTAGGGCGGGGTCTTGTGCCCCGCCGCCCGGTCCACCCGACCGACCGGCGGGGGATAAACCCTCGCCCTACCCATCTTAGTCCCCAGTCCTTTGACTATCCTGACAGCGCGCCTGCCCCGGCCGCGATCTCGGCAAGCTCCTTGGTGATGGCCGCCTGGCGAGCCTTGTTGTAAACCAGGGTCAAGGTGGAGATCAGATCCTTGGCGTTGTCCGTCGCGTTGCGCATGGCTATCATGCGGGCGCTGTGCTCGCTCGCGATCGTCTCCAAAAGGGCCTGGTAGATCTGAACCTCGACGTATCTAGGCAGCAGCTCCGATAGGATCTCCTCGAGGGTCGGTTCGTAGATGTAGTCCTTGTGAGACACCGTGCCCTGCTCCGGCACCACCGGGAGGATCTGGTCCACGGTAACCCTCTGGGTAAGGGTGTTGACGAACTTGGGATACACCACGAACGCGGCGTCGATCTGCCTGTCTAGGAAGCTATCCATGATCACTCGGGCTATCGGCTGCGCGGCCACTACCCCGGGCTGGTCCCCCAGATAGGTGAAGGTGGCCTGAAGGTGGACCCCCCGGCGCACCATGAAATCCTGCCCTCGGCGCCCGACGGTGATCACCTCTGATGCGGCCGGTCCGCCGTACTCCAACATGTCGGCGGTGGCCCTACGGATCACGTTGCTGTTCAGGCTGCCGCACAGCCCGCGGTCGGAAGTCATGACGATCAGGCCGATGTGGTTCCTGGCCTCCCTCTTCTGGAGAAGGGGATGGCTCTCCCACTCCGGTCCTGGTCGAACCGCCAGCTCGGCGATCATCTCGCGTAGCCTCTCCGCGTACGGCCGCGCGGCCAGCACATGCTGTTGCGCCCGTCTCATCTTCGAGGCCGAGACCATCTCCATGGCCTTGGTGACCTGCGATATGCTCTTGACGCTCCGGATTCGTCGCTTGACGATACGAAGACTCGGCACTGTCTATTCCTCGTTCGACTTTTCCCTCTCCCTCTTGGAGAGGGTCAGGGTGAGGGCTGAGCAATGTTTAGAAGCCGCTCGTGCGCTTGAACTCCTCGACGGCCGTTCGCAGCGCCTCGAGGACCTCCTTGCTTATGGCCTTGTCGCGCGCGATCGCCTGGGCTATGTCGGGATGGGCCGACTCCATGAACTGGAGCAGGTTCTCCTCGAAGTCGCGGATCTTCTCCACCGGCACGTCGTCCATGAAGCCGTTGGTTACCGCGTACAGCGACAGCACCTGCTTTTCCAGCGGCACAGGGACGTACTGGGGCTGCTTGAGCACCTCGGTGATGCGCTGCCCCCGATCGATCTGCGCTTTCGTGACCTTGTCCAGATCGGAACCGAACTGTGCGAATGCCTGAAGCTCCCGGAACTGTGCCAGGTCGCCCTTCAGCTTGCCAGCTACCTGTTTCATCGCCCTGGTCTGGGCCGCACCACCTACTCGGGATACCGAGATGCCCACGTTCAGCGCGGGCCGAACGCCAGCGTAGAAGAGGGCGGACTCCAGGTAGATCTGCCCATCGGTGATCGAGATCACGTTTGTGGGGATGTAGGCCGATACGTCGTTGGCCTGGGTCTCGATGATCGGCAACGCCGTCAGTGACCCGCCCCCATGCTCCTGGTTCAGCTTGACCGCACGCTCGAGCAGCCGAGAGTGCAGGTAGAACACGTCACCTGGATAGGCCTCGCGCCCCGGGGGACGCCGAAGCAGCAGGGAGATCTGGCGATAGGCCCAAGCGTGCTTGGAGAGATCATCGTAGACCACCAGGACGTCACCGCCCCGCTCCATGATCTCCTCGCCGATTGCGCAGCCCGCGTAGGGGGCCAGGTACTGGAGGGGCGCTGGGTCGGAGGCGGCGGCCAGCACCACTATGGTGTGCTCCATGGCGCCGTACTCCTCCAGGGTGGCTACCACCTGTGCCACGGCCGACTGCTTCTGGCCGATGGCCACGTAGATGCACACCATGTCGCCCTTGCGCTGGTTGATGATGGTGTCTATGGCGATGGCCGTTTTCCCGGTCTGCCGGTCGCCGATGATCAACTCGCGCTGGCCTCGGCCGATAGGTATCAGTGAGTCGATAGCTTTGATACCCGTCTGAACCGGGGTATTGACCTGCTCGCGCAGGACGACGCCCGGCGCGATCCTCTCCACAGGCCGGGTCTTGGATGTCTGGATCGGACCTTTCCCGTCGATCGGCTGGCCCAGGGCGTTCACCACCCGCCCGAGGAGTTCCTCGCCGACCGGAACCTCAATGATCCGCCCGGTTGCCCGAACCTGGTCTCCCTCCTTGATGTTGGTGAAGGGGCCCAGGATCACAGCGCCAACGCTTTCCTCTTCCAGGTTCAGGGCTAGCCCCATGACTCCGCCGGGGAACTCCAGCAATTCGCTGGACATGGCTGCCGACAGACCATGGATGCGAGCGATACCGTCGCCCACCTCAATCACGGTCCCAACGTTGACGGAGGTCACGACCTCCTGGAACTGTTCAATTTGCTGTCTTAAGATCGAGCTAATCTCGTCTGCGCGAACCGCCATATTCCCCCCAATTAGGCCGGTGCCAGCCGTTTCTTCAGTGCTTCCAGCCGGCCCTTCACGCTGTCGTCGATCAACTGGTCACCGACCCGGGCCACGATCCCGCCGATAATGGACGAATCCACCCAATCCTGCACCAGGACCTGGCGTCCCGTCATCTGCGAAAGCCGCCGCGCAATCGCCTTTTTCTCCTCGCCGTTTAACGGAACCGCGGACACGACCTCGGCTGTGACGATCCCACGGTAGCTGTTCAGCAGGTCACGGTAGTGCGCGGCGATCTGTGGAGCCAGCGCGAGCTTGCCTTTGCGAAGCAGCAGCTTGACAAGGTTGCTGGCTTCCGGGCTGACTCCATCCAGTAGGCGGACGAGCACCGTATCCTTGGCCATCATGCCCACCGCGGGGGCGGACAGGAAGGCGGCCAACTCCGGTGTCTCCACCAGCCCGGCTATCCGCTCCAACTCCGCTTCCCATCGGTCGAAGCTGTGGTTGGCCTCCGCGATCCGGAAGACGGCCTCTGTATATCTCTTTGCGCTACCCGATGTGATGGTGGGCAACTGACTAATCCCCTCCAGACGTCCAGAGCAGCCACGAAGCCGGAGAAACCCGCCGGGTCATCCATTTCGAATCTGGCGGGGTTCCGACGCTGCAAACCAGGGAAAGCTACGCTCCCGAACCGGTCCTCGCGGCCGCGCTGCCCAGGCGTCCTGCCGTTTAGTCGTCAAGCTTCTGACCGCTGCCGAGCAGGAACTCTTCCACCAGTTGGTGCTGGGCCTGAGTGTCCAGGGTCTGACTGATCAGCCGTCCCGCGGCGGCGACAACCAAATCCGCCACCTCTGCCCTGAGTTCATTCACGGCCAGCTGCCGCTCACGATCCAACTGTTCTCTGGCTCGCGCTACTATTCTGTCCGCCTCGGTCTGAGCATCCTGCCTGGCCTGAGCCCTTATCCGCTCCGAGATCTGGTTTGCCTGGTCCAAGATGGCCTGGCTCTCCTTGCGCGCGCCCTCCAGTTGCAGCCGGACATCCTCATTCGCGCGAGCAAGCTGCTCCTTGATGGCCTCGGCCCTATCCATGCTCTCCTTGATGCGGGCTGCCCGCTCGTCGAGCATCTTGACCACTGGCTTGTAGAGAAACTTGCTCAGGAGCGCCACCAGAAGTATGAAATTGACCGTGTGGAACAACAGACTGGGCAGGTTGATACCCAGCGTTTCGAGCGATGCCACTGATCCTCCATGGCAAATAGCTTTACGGTGCGCCTACGCACCGGGGCCTTGTGCCCGAATACCAGTTGCTGAATGGGGACAGGTAGAGGTCCAGACCTACATCTTCCCAAGCAAAAGGAAAGCGATAACCAGGGAGTAAATCGCCACAGCTTCTGCCATACCCAGGCCGATCAGCATCGGAACCAGAACGGATCCACTGGTTTCGGGGTTCCGGCCGATCGCCTCGACCGCCTTGCCGGCGCCGTATCCGATGCCTATACCGGGTCCGATTGCTCCGAGTCCGATTGCCAGGCCTGCCGCCAATGGGATAAAGGATTCCGGCATTGCTACCTCCTCATGAATCGGTCGACTGTCTTCCCGAGGCCTACCTCGAGATTAGTGGTGATTTTCCTGTCTGTCGTGCAAAGTTCCCATGGAAAAGTATACCAGAGTCAACATCGAAAAGATGATGGCCTGGATGATACCCACGAACAGCTCGAAACCATAGAAGATCGATGGGAACGCGAGCGGGATCAAGCCGCCCATGGTGACTATGAGCACCTCACCGGAGAAGATGTTGCCGAAAAGCCGGAAGGCGAGGGTAAGAGGCTTTGCCACCTCACTCAGGAGGTGGAGAGGGTTCGGCACAACGAACTCCTTGAGATACCCTAGCGGACCATTGGCTGAGATTGACACCCACTGGGCCACAACAAAGACGATTATCGCCATCGCGGCCGTGACGTTGAGATCGCTGTCCGATGACCTCAGCCATGGGGTGTCCCCATAGCCCGGCAGCAGCCCCATCCAGTTGGAGACGAGAATGAAGAGGAACGATGTCGCCACGATGGGGAGGAACTGCCGCCCTCGCTTCCGCCCCGCGGTGCTCTCGCAGATCCCCAGGAGCAGCTCGACGACGTACTCCACGAAGTTCTGAAAACCCTTCGGTGCCAGCTCCATCTTGCGGGTCGCGAAGAGTGCGGCGACCACAAGAACCACCATGGTCACCCATGCCGAGAAGATCGAGTTGGTGACCGGGAGCGGCCCCACATGAAAGAGAACCTGTGCCCCGATCTGAATGTGCTCCATAAGTACCCCTACCGCGATGCTGTTTTCACTAGGATCTTCTGTTTCCCAGGGTGCTCCGGATTATCTGGACACAGCTATATAGTCCGCTTGCCAGACCCATCAGCGCGCCGACCATGGTTAACGTGGGACTGGTATGCATGAGAGAGTCGAGATACCACCCGGCGATGAGCCCCAGTGCCACGGTGGTTGCCATCACGAACCCGAGCTGGGACGCAACCAGCACGGCCTGCCAAACAGTCAAGTTGCGCATGGGTACCTTCGGCTGTGACGGGCTTGCCGGCGGCCGAATGATATCATATCTAGATGGTTATGGACAACTCCGAATTACTCCGGCTCTATGAGACCGAAGTGCCCATCCTCTCGCCGGTAGACCACGCTCACCCTTCTAGTCTCGGTGTTGTTGAAGACGAAGAAGTTGTGTCCCAGCAGCTGCATCTGATCCAGAGCTTCTTCCACGTCCATCGGCTTCATGGCGAATCGCTTGGTCCGTACCAGCCGACCCTCCTGTCCATCTTCGACGGGAGAGATCTCCTCCTCTTCCGCAATGGCTTCCACCGCCTTGCTATCCGGCACACGCTTGCCGATGGCATTGGATCGCTTGCTCTTGTATCGAGCGACCTGGCGATCTATCTTGCCCAGTACCGCATCCATGGCTGTGTAGGCATCGTCCGCGAGTTGCTCTCCCCTGATCAGCGCTCCATTGGCCTTCAGGGTTACCTCGACAACGTACTGTCTGCCGGCGCTCTTGGTCTTTGCGCTGGACAGCTCCACCTCTGCCTCGGCGATGTCAGGCAGGACACGTTGGAGTCGGGCGATCTTGCCCTCCACGAAACTCTTCAGCCTGTCGTTGACCTCCATGTTCTTGCCCTTAACCACCAGTTGCATCGCAGTCCTCCCGCCTAGAATCTCCATAGACACGGACAGGCACCCCTGGTGCCTGTCAACTTCTATGTCTTGTCAAACTTGGGCTCCGCACCGTTCCGGAACATCTTTCCCCGGTCCTGGCGCTGAACTGTTGCTATGATTCTACAGCATGGGCGCAAGAGGCGCTAGTTACCCCCTACGTCTCCGTTCCGCGATGGTATTCTCACGAAAACGCTTTCTATCTTGCCACTGAACGCCTCTCGCCAATCACCGCTGGCTGCCAGCAGGGTGGCTATCTGGCTATCTTTCACCACCAGCGCGACGGTAACGTGATAGCGGTTCAAGACCTCTTTCCAACCGGGGAGCGCTTCCTGAACCCTCCTGTATCCCTCAATGAATTGATCGCCGTACATGTCTGGCCGGCCATCCACGAAGACGCGGCGTTCGGGGTAGAAACTCCATATCAGAAAACCGCCCCATTGGAAGCTGTTGAAAAGGTTTCCCCGAAGACCAGATTCCTTCAGATAGCGCACACCGGCCACAGGGTAGTCGTCCGTTCGAGGCTCGGGACCCCACTGTGTCCTATCGGACAGAAACAGGGTGGAGGCCATGATCGAGAGGCACAGGCCCAGCACCAACCAGTTCCAGCGTGACCCGCGGTTGGGCCGCTGAGTACTCGGCCCCCTCTCAAGTGGGACTGTTTCGCTGGCTATGCCCTGGCTCCCGAGTGCCCACTTCGCTTCCCTCCACCGACCCATGTCGATTCTACTTGCCAGGAGCGGAGCGAAGCTGAGCGCGTAGAACGGGATCACTCGCACCGATTGCAGCGACATGGCCGTGAGTGTCAGCAGCGGCAATGCCAGCGCCCAATCTATCCCACGTCGGCTGGGGATTATCATCAGCGCCATCAGACTCAGGCCGAAGACGAAGAAGTAATAGTAGTGGAAATCGGGGGATTGCCACTCCGAGATGAAGCGCATTGAGGCGTTCTGGGTGCCGGCGTAGCTGAATGGGTAAAGCAGCATGGCCGGCCCCTGGGGGTTAAGAACGGTGACCAGAATGGTTGCGGCCGCCACGGCGAGGTAGCGGCGAATTACCCACATCCATTTCGCCCTTCCCTGATTCACACCTTCACCCAGGATGAACAGCCCAAGCAGGATCAACCCTACCACGTAGCCCGCATGCAGGTTTACCCAAAGGACCATGATGGCCGGAAGCAACCATATCCATCGATCCCTCCGCTTCCTGGATCGGACAAGCAGGAAGATGTAGATGGAGGAGAGGAAGTAGGAGAAGATTTGCGGTCTGACATTCCAGCTGAACAGCGACATGAATGCGGCCCAGAAGGTGATGGAGACGGCGGCGACGGGCTTGAGCCCCAGTACCTTCAGGGTTTGGAGGGTGATCGCGTAGGTGAGCGCTATGACGGAGGCGAAGAGCAAGACGGGCACCAGGTATCCATGGGCGCGATAGAGCACGAACATGATTACTTCCGAAAGCCATTCGTGGGCTACCCATGGCTTGCCCGCCGCCGTGTAGGAGAAGGGGTCGACGTGTGGAATGGTCCCGGTTTCCACTATGTACCTACCCGTGGCCAGGTGCCACCATAGGTCCGGGTCGGTCGAGTGGAAGAATGTGAGGAAGAAGATCCCGGCCAGCGGGACAATCTGCAGCAGGGTCGACGTCGAGAGCCCTGGGATCCAGCGGAAAGCCTCGATCCCCTTCTCCCTCTGGGAGATGGTCGGCGCGAGGGCGTGTGTGGAGCTTCCAGTCTCGTGTCCCGTGTCCTGGATGCCGGCCGCCGACTGCTGAGTGGTCGATCCCTCGTTGGGGGAAGTGAGATTGGGGTGCATTTTCATCGTCGTTATCACACTCTCGCCAGGGTAATCTGATCCACCCCGGGCCGCCCACAAAATGATCGTGGTCGAGCGTTACCGCTCCCTGATAAAGATATCGGCAGTACCGTCCTGATAGACCAGCCTCCAACCGTGGGTTCGTGCTAGGAGCAGGCTGAGGGGTGACTCATGAGGAAACAGCACCCAACCGACCTGATAGCGATCGAGAACGCTCTCCCAGCCGGGCTCCAGGCGAGCTACCTCTAAATAGTCTCTCGTCAGCCGCTCCCCATAGAAGTCCGTCTGGCCGTCGATGAACACCCTGTACCTGGGGTAGCCCGCGTAGAGAACGTATCCCCCCCAGGGGAAGTAGTTGAACAGGTTGCCTCTGACGCCGACCGACTTGGCCTTTGCCAGCGCTTCCACGGGAAATGTCTTGGGATCGAAGCCGATCTTCGGGTGTAGACCACCCAGGTCGCCCATCGAGATAAGCAGGGCGACGGCCACGGCCAGGAGGGGCAGCAAAGGACCTCCCATCTGCCGTTCGATGGTGGCAAGTCGCCTGGCTCTATTCATACCAGCGCCGAGATCCTTCAGCAGTTGGCTCACCAGTCCGATCACCATCGGCAAACAGATGGCGGCGAAGAGTGGTATGTTCCGAGCGGAGTAGAGGGCGAAGGCGGTCCAGACTACCAGCATGCCCAGGTCTACCAGGTCGACACGGCGGCGATTCATGGCCAGCGACACCATAGCCACCAGCAGCAGCACTAAGAACAGCTGCGGACCGAGGTCGTGGAAGTTGGGCGACAGATATTCCTCCGTGTTGTCCACCAGGAACCGGGAGTGCAGGAAGCCGGTGACGTGAGAGAGCAGTCGGAAGCCCACGGGGTTGAGCCCCACGGCTGCCAGCGAAAGAACTCCAGCTACGGACATAGCTACCGGACTCTGTCGGTTCC
>DAHXJB010000530.1:0-1656 GCA_027372455.1 Chloroflexota bacterium
AGTTCCACCAAAGCATTGTCCTGCACGACTCGCCCTCTCCGCCGCCTCTGGCCGGTCGGCTGACTGGGTGGCTACCAAAAAGCCCATCCGTTCAACGGATGGGGGAGGGCTACGAGGTCGGCGGTATTCCCACAGTTGGCCGGTAGAGAGGTTGACTTCATTTGCTCACAACCGCAAGATTCTACAGCGATTATCGATAATCCTGCCAAGCTGGCGTCTTTTTCATCACGTTGAGTCAAATTCCGAACCTTTCCATAACTTCCCCGCCGGGTCGGGAGGGAACAGGAGGCACCCCAAAAGGCCGGGGTGCCTCGAGCCGTGGAAGATCAGACTAATTCAGGCCGACTTGCTCTGGGATTCCTTCTTGGGCATGAACAGCGGAGGTAGGATGGCGGAGAGATAGCCAAAGAGGACGCCCAGGAGGATCGGGAGCAGCGTCTTGCCGATAGCCGCGGTGCTGGCCCCCATGCCGAAAAAGGATGCAGCGCTGGCAAACTGGGCCGGCACGAACTCGAACCCTTTGACCAGGCCGAGGACGGTCATGATGAAGGCCACGATGACTACCGCGATGGCCAGGCCGATGGTCCCGCCGCCCAAAAAGGGCGTGATCTGCACCGCGATCCAGCCCAAGAGCGTGCCAGTGATGATCGGGAGCCCCGCCTTGTAGATTGATTTGGCGTCCCCGCCGCTGGCGAAAAAGAGTGCCCACCCCACGAACGTCGGCCAAGTGGCGATACCAGCAGTGATGGAAATCCAGGTCCAGAT
The DNA here is from genome assembly GCA_027372455.1 of Chloroflexota bacterium. Lineage (GTDB taxonomy): Bacteria > Chloroflexota > UBA6077 > UBA6077 > UBA6077 > JAJYNT01. The sequence continues at coordinate 766 of DAHXJB010000530.1, forward strand.
GCCGGCCAGCACACCGATGCTGATACCAAGACCAACCAGCGTCATGTCTTTTTTCCTCCCATCGATTATTGGGGACTAGTGAGCTGCCTTCGGGGGAGCGCCTTTGCCAGCCAGGTACGCCCGACCGATGGCGTCGGCAGCGACGATGGCTCGGTACACCGTGGTCGCGTCCACCGGGAAGGGCATGTTGTGCATGATGGTTCCGGGGCGCGAGGCGAAATCGGCCGCCGTCTTCAACTTCTCGGGCGCGGGGTCGGTGATGCCGATCTGGGCCAGGGTGATGGGCAGTCCGACGTTGTAGGAGAAGTTCAGGACTTCCTCGATTTGCTGGGTGGAGCGGTTCTCCAGCACCAGTTGGACGAGCGTGCCGAAGGCGACCTTCTCACCGTGGTAGTAGTGATGAGTCTCGGGGAGGGCCGTGAACCCGTCGTGGGTGGAGTGGGCGGCGGCGAGGCCACTGGACTCGAAGCCTACGCCGCTGAGCAGCGTGTTGGCCTCGACGATCTTCTCCACGGCCTCCGTGGGCACTTTCCGCTCGGCGGCGAGCTTGGCGGAAACCCCGTACTCCAGCAGCAGGTCGTAGCACAGCCGCGCCAGCGAAAGGGCACTGGTGGTCGAATGCCCGCCCGGCATGTTACCGGCGAAGGCCTTGGCACAGGCGTCGGCTTCGAACCAGGTGGCCAGCGCGTCGCCCATGCCGGAAACCAGCAGGCGCACGGGAGCCCGAGCGATGACCTCGGTGTCCACCACCACCAGGTTGGGGTTCCACGGCAGGACGTAGTACCGCTCAAACACGCCCTCGTCGGTGTAGACCACGCTCAGGGCGCTGCAGGGAGCGTCGGTGGAGGCGATGGTCGGGACGATGGCCACCTTGAGATCGCACTCGTGGGC
>DAHXJB010000534.1:0-6991 GCA_027372455.1 Chloroflexota bacterium
GTCCTCGGGCCGGCTGCTCTCCATGGTGGGGGCGAATGCCCTGCTGACGTTCGGCCCGGGCGAAAAGCGGCGGGCGGGTGAGAGGGTGGTGGCGATCCTGACCGGTCCCATGCGCTGACCGTGATCAGAATATGGTCGGGCAGAGTGGTCAGGATGTCTCTAGAGCGAAGGGAGATCGAATGCCGGTGGATGAGCTGATCAATTACTTGCCGCGGCCGATGCCCATCCAGCCGGTGCGGCTTCGGGACAGACTGCTGGGAGCCGAGCGTTCGCTCGTCTGCTCGCCGCTTGTGGGCACCACGAAGGAATCGCTGCGCTTGGAGGCCGAAAGGGTGGCTGCCCGTGGCCCGGATCTGGTGGAATGGCGAGCCGATCATCTTCAGGGGCTGGAATTGAGGGCATTGCCAGGGTTGCTGGCTACTCTGCGGTCGCAGCTTTCCGTGCCACTTCTGTTCACCTGCCGGCTGTTCTCAGAGGGTGGTGCCGCTCAGATGCCCGACGATCTCCGTGTGGCAATGTTGGAGGCGGCGGTGGGGAGCGGGTTGGTCGACCTGGTAGACGTCGAGTTGGCCGTGGAGCCGCGACATCGGGTTGGGCTGCTCTCATCGGCTCGCGAGCGTGGAGTGCCGGTGGTGGTGTCCGCGCACGATTTCCGGGAGACGCCGGACTAGGCGATTCTGCTAGAGACCCTGGCTCGGGAGCAGGAAGCCGGAGCCTCAGTAGCCAAGATCGCCGCCATGGCACGGACACCTCGGGACGGTTTGAGACTGCTGTCCGCGTGCGGCCGCGCGCGAGCTGAGTTCCTGCGCATCCCGCTAATAGGTATCGCCATGGGGCCCGCGGGAGCGTTCACGCGGGTCGTGGGTCCCCTTTTCGGGATCGATCTCACCTTCGCCTCAGCGGTGCGGAGTTCCGCGCCGGGACAAATGGATCTTCAGGACGTGCGGCAGGCCATGCAGCTCTTGACGATCCCATGAAATGAATGGAGACGAATTGTCCGAACTAGACAAACACAGGATCACCGGCAGCACTCGGGTAGTTGCACTTATTGGCTATCCCGTCTCTCACTCCCTGTCGCCGCTCATCCATAACGCGGCCTTTTCGGCCGCCGACCTGGATTACTGCTACGTCGCCCTGAACGTGAGGGCCGAGGCGATCGAAGCTGCCGTCAATGGGTTGAGGGCTGTCGGGTTCGCTGGGCTCAACGTCACGGCTCCCCACAAGGAGGCGATCATTCCTCTGCTGGACGGCATCACCGAGGAGGCCCGCGCCATCGGGGCGGTAAACACGGTCGTCAGCAGGGAGGGGCGCTGGATAGGCACCAACACCGATGCCACCGGGTTCCGGCGGCTACTGGAGCTGAATGGGTTGCACGGGAAAGGGCTGAGGGCGGTATTGCTGGGTGCCGGCGGCGCCGCAAGGGCGGCTCTCTTCGCGCTTGGCCAACTGTCGGGCGAGGTGACTGTCTTCAACCGTACCCAGTCTCGGGCCCAGGAGCTGCTGGCCGCCCTGTCGTCTGTGAGGGGGAGCAGCAGGTGGAAGGCGTTGCCCCATGAGCCCGACCTGCTGGCCGCGAGCTTGCGGGAGGCCGACCTCCTGGTGAACGCCACCAATGTGGGGATGCACCCCAACGATCAGGACTGCCCTCTGCCGCCGGGAGTGTCCATTCCGGCCTCATGCGCTGTCGTGGACATGGTGTACGCGCCACCAAAGACCCGCTTGATGCAGATCGCGGAGGCGTCGGGATCCAAGGTCGTGGGCGGCCACGACATGCTGCTGTACCAGGCGGTGGACGCCTTCACCTTCTGGACGGGCGTGGCGCCCGACCTGAAGGTGATGGACGAGGCCCTTCGGGAGGGCCGGAGACGGCAAGGGCTGAGCCACTGACCCTCGTTTGGACGTTCCTCTAGCCCTGCATCTCCCGAATCTTGGCCGACAGGATTGAGACGTCTTGCAACATGGTGTTGGTGAAGCGGAGGACGATGGGGCCCGCTTTCTCGGTTTCGGCTCGTGCAGCGATCCACTCTGGGTCGCTCGCGAAGGCATTCCAGCGGGTCTCTCGCTCGCCCAGGCTTTCCCACTGCAGCAGGTAGGTAAGCTGGTTGCTTACGCCCAACACCGGCTCGAGAAACAGCACGGGTTTGATCCCATGCTTCTTGAAGAGATCCAGGGTGACATTTGCGAAACGGCTGATTATGGCGGGCATCTTTCCTGGGGCTATCTCGTAGACTCGCAGTTCGTACAGCATCTGGGTTCCCCTCCTGTAGGCTGATTCTGTCGCGCCAGTCTAGGTAGTGGCGATCTTCTTCGTCAAGAGTAGTGCGAAGCCCAGACCTCAAGTGACTTTGCTCATAGAGCGAGACCCTACCCCCGATGTCATGGATAGCCTGCTTCGCGAGCGGATAGCCGATCCCGATCCGATGAAGGAGTTGAGCAGAGGGATCTGTGGCCAGATCTTGAACAGTTGGCAGGCTGGTAGCTGGCACTATTCACCCGATGGACGGCTGCTGTTGAGGGCGCTTTACCCGGCTGAAACCCCGTCTGGAATCGAAGAGGATGAACTGGAGCCGAGGAGCTCCAGCTCCATGAAAAGGGCCCCTTCGATAGGGTTGTAGCGGTAGGGGGCAATTTCCCGGAAGCCCAGCGACCGATATAGGCTGATGGCCTCGGTCATCCAGGGCACAGTGTCCAGACGCATGCGGGAGTAGCCGAGGCGGCGCCCTTCTTCCACGATGGCCGCCGCGAGCAGCCGGCCCACTCGCTGCCCCCGGTATTCCGGCCGGACATACAGTCGCTTCATCTCGCAGCAGCCATCGGTGAGCTCTCTCAAAGCCACGCAGCCAGCAGCCTCGTCATCGGCCATGGCAAGCAGCATGCTTCCCCTGGGAGCCGCGTACTCCCCCGGGAGCTGCTCGAGTTCATGCCGGAAATTCTGAAAGCCGAGGTCGAATCCCAGGGAATCGGCGTATTCAAGAAACAAAGCCCTCAGCCGGCTCAACTGCTCACCGGTTTGGACGTGGATCAATCGCACCATCGCCTCCCTATGCTTTCTTGGCAAGGTCCTGGAGCATCTCAACTTGCTTCTCGAGCAGGGCAATTTGCTGTTGCTGCATTGCCACAAGGGCGGCCCACTGGGTCTCTCGAAGGGTATCGATCTTCTCGTGCAGGCTCTCGATCTCCATCTCCGCCTTCAAGTTGACCTCGTAGTCGTGCTCCGCTCTGATCCGGTCCTTCGACTCCTGCCTGTTCTGGCTCATCATGATCACCGGCGCCTGAATGCCCGCCAGCAGCGACAGTATCAGGTTCAGTAGGATGAAGGGATACGGGTCCCATGGCCGTGTCAGGAGCAGGAAGCTGTTGATGCCGATCCAGAGTAAGACCAGTCCCAGGAAGCTCAGAATGAAGTTCCAGCTGCCGGCCACGTCGGCCAACTGGTCGGCGAGCCTCTCGCCCACAGTCAGCTGACGGTCGTGGATATCGTTGACGTTCTTACTGACTTTTTCCCCTCTCTTGATCTTATCTCGCAAGCCCTTCTCGACGTCGGACAACTGCTGTCTCTTGGCGCTCAGAGAGTCGGATAGATCCAACTGGTTGGACATGGCAACCCCTTCCCGCGGAATGTGGCTTTGTGCAAGACTGCGCGCCCCAAATGATAACTGTTTTCTCGGCGCTCTACTACAGTTTATGACGGCACGAAAGATGCGGGGAACAAAGCGGAAGTAGTTGCGTACTGCTTCCGCCAGTTTGTCTCCCGCAGTTTCCTCGCAGGGAGGTTGTGCCATGGAGCCGCGGGTCAAGACCCCGAGAAGGAGAAGAGAAGGAGGAGCAGTCGTGGCAGCCGAGACGACGCAGCGTCCCGACACTGTAGCGTGGAGCTTCGAGCAGGCTCCGGATGAAGCCTACCTCGGTTTCAGCATGGCTTCCATTTTCACGTCGATCGGGCTCTATCTAGCGGGGCACAAGGGGGAGGCCCTCATGGTGGGAGTCCTGGGGCCTGCCTTCGCAACCACGGGACTGATGATCAAGTTGCTTGGATTGTCGCGGGGGCTGGCCAGGGGCAGATAGTGCGACGGACGGTCTCGGGCAGAGGAGAGCAGGCAGACTCACGATCGAGTCTGCCTGCTCAACAGCGGTTCGCACGGAAGCTTTCCGTGTTCCGCCTAGCTCTTCCTGAATACCCAGAAGCGGCTGGCCACGTAGCCGACTCCGCCAGCCAGCATCATGGAGATCTGTGGCGCGTTGCCTACTAGCCAGGAAGGCAGGAACAGCGCCATCAGCCATCCGGCAGAGCCCCACAGGATCGCGGCGTTGATCGCCATGCACAATATGCTAAGTGCGGCGAAGCGAGCGAACTGGCCCCAGCTGGGCGCGCCGGCATTGAATGTCCAGCTTCTGTTCCACCAGTAACCATTGATGTCCCCGGCGGCGTACGCCGCGGTGCTGCCCAGCACAAGAACGATCTGGTTGGTAGGCGCCCACACAAGGAAGAATAGATTCAAGACAACCAGACTGATCAGGGTGTTGGAAGACCCAACCAGGCCGTACTTGATCAGCCGAACGATCTCACTCCAGACGACGTCCCATCGGATGGTCGGAAGGCTCCAAACCCACCGGGCTGTCGTAGCTCGAGGTGGGACCAATGCCTTTTTCCCCCTTTGCGCTGCTACGTCGACATCGCACCCAAACGGAGCACGACATCTCACAAATCATACCATACTGTTGGCGAAGGCCCGCTCCGAGAGTCCGTAGCGACTCCGGTGGTCGACCTGGCTTGATCTGCCCGGGCCGGTGGCTGTACGCTGCTGAACGAGAGGGCGAACGATCGAAAATCGATTGCCCGTGGGCAGACGACTGGATGCTGATCTATCTCGGCTTTCTCTTGTGGGAAGCGGACAGGACGGCCGGAGTTGCTGAAAACGGTAACCCACCCCAGGATCCTTGTGGCGGTGCTGCTGAGTGCGGCGCTACTCGCCTTCGGGCTCACCATCTCGGATGCTCCTAAGGTGATGGGGAGAATCCAGGCGATTCCTCTTCATACGATGGCCCTATCCTTGGTGCTGGCGAGCCTCTACCTCGGACTGAAGGGGCTCCAGTGGCATCGGTTCATGGACACCATCAGCATCCCGATCACCTGGAAGCAGCTCGCGCTGGCCTTCGCCGTGGGCGAGATGGCTGTGAGCTTGCCTGCAGGCATCTATGCCCAGAACTATCTCCTGAGACGGGTGGCTGGAGCGGATTTCGCCCGCTCCTCCGCCGCCACAACGGCGCTCCTACTCATCGAAGCTGGCGTGACTCTCCCGTTGCTCGCGATCCTGGGGATACCGGGGATGGACTGGCTTCGCCCCGCGATCGTGGGCCTGCTCTCGATCGCTACGCTTTCCCTCACGATCGTGATCTGCGTGCGGCCGGTGCAGCGTTGGGCCGGCGGATTTCTGCGGTCGAAGCCTCTGCGCTTGGTCGGGCCAGAGTTCTTGGAGTTGGTCGAAGGGTTGTACAGCCTGTTCAGACCCCGCATGCTGCTTCGAGGTACGATCATGGTGGCAGGCTATCTGCTGTCGCTGCTAACTGCATTCTACCTGGTTGCTCACGGCGTTGGAGTGACAGGCCTGACCTTCGAACAGGCGGTGACAGTTTATCTGTTCGCCCTGGCCGTGGTGCTGGTGCTCCCGATCTCTTCTCATCTCGGCGTGGTGGAGGCCGGGGGATTGGGAGCCATGCATGCCCTGGGATACAGCTCTACGCAGGCAATGGCAGCTCTGCTGGGCTTCAGGCTGGTGTGGACTGGTGCCGTGTGGATGGTGTGCATACCTGTGGTGGTGGTGCTGTACAGGGAGCTCGCCGAGTCGGAGTGGAAATGAGCGGTCGCAGAATCGGGCCTCGGGTGGAGAGCGGTTCGAGCGTACGGTGCTACCCTGCCGAGGCGATCGCCGGGGCGTACACCCCCCACATCTCCCTGGGCAGCAACCTTCCGATCGCCACCATCGTCTGCTCCCGTGCCCAATCCTCGACGCCTACCGCGGGCGGGGCTGTGAGGAAGAAGGGCTCCCCGAATCTCAAGACGAGGGTGTCTCCATCCAGGTGGGTTCCAACTGGCAGGATCGGCACTCCCATGCGGCTGACTCGATGGATGAAGGCCCCCGTGCCGGGACGCGCCTCCTCCAGGGCTGTGGTGGCCTTGCCCTCAGGGAACAGCCCCACCGGTTCGGGCGATGCTATTCCCGCTGCCCGGTCCCGTCCCAGGTATGCAAATGCTCGGCGGAGAGCGCGAGCGCGGCCCGCTACGTCCGAAGGTCTTGATGGGATAGAGACCAGTCCCCAGATGTGTGCTGCTCGAGGGAAGAGCAAAGAGGAGATCGGATTCGGCACCCACACGCTGCCCACCTCGAACCAACGCCACTGGGAAAGGACCACCCAGTGGAGATCGCGGCTACCCGGATCTCGAGCCGTCGCAACCGCCGCAGTGATGGCCGCTGCGACCCAGCCGACCCAGAGGTGGGGCGACTGAAAATGGTTCGACACCAGGAGGAATGGGTCCCGGGGCGGCACGAGTGACAGCCCCTCGATCCTGGGCTGGGGGAAGAAGTGGCGGAGGATGCGCACTGTGTCATCGGCCAACGAGCGAGGTCGGGCTACCAGGATGGCCCAGACGAGCTCTCCCAGGAGGTCCGGGCCAATGGGACGAAGCGCCTTCAGCAGGGTCGAGAGATCCCCCAGACTGGCCGCGGTAGCACGATTTCCGATAGCTTGCCACCTCCCACTGCTGCCGCACGAGGGGCAACAGGTACACCTTCGCCGTATCCGGATGCTTTTCCACCATCCGTGCCAAGTTCTCGCCGAGCCGGTGAGTTTTCGATAGTGTACGGTATATTGCGGAAACGTCTACCATGTCATGCTGAGCGTCAGCGAAGCATCTCCTCGTGGCTTTCACGATGCGACCAACGCTAGTGGGTGACCGCCTTGAAGGACTACTACGTCTACATTATGTCCAATG
>DAHXJB010000545.1:0-2639 GCA_027372455.1 Chloroflexota bacterium
GGCTGAGGTTGGGTGTCGTCTCCAATGGACCGGTTACCGTGAGAGACCTCCTCTACCACGCGGGCCTGCTATCATTTTTCGACGTGGTGGTCACTTCCCAGGGGGTGGGAGTGGAGAAGCCGGACCCGCGGATCTTCGATGCGGCCCTGGACGCGCTTGGGGTCCAGGCCAACCGCGCGCTGTTCGTGGGAGACCTGTACGAGGTGGACGTCCTGGGCGGACGCTCGGCCGGGATGAGGACTGCGCTGATCGATCGAGCAGGCGTGACACAGCCGGCCATCGGCTGCCCCGTGCTTCGCTCCCTGGATGAGGTGATACCGCTGACACGAGAGCTTTCAGCTATCAACAGTCAGCTACCAGATGAGGACGATGAGCTGAGAGCTGACGGCTGATGGCTTCTTTCGGAGGCGCTTTTGACTAAGCTGGCCGAAGCTGCGTCTGTTGTGCTTACCAGGTCGGGGATCCGTCCCGAGGTGGGGCTCATCCTGGGGTCCGGGCTCGGTGCCGTGGCGGACCAGATCGAGCCCGTTGTTCGGGTGGCCTACGGAGAAATACCGGGCTTTCCCGGTGCCAACGTTCCAGGCCACAAGGGCGAACTGCTGGTGGGAATTCTGGAGGGATTCACGGTTGCAGCCCTCCTGGGTAGAGTGCATCTGTACGAGGGGTACAGCCCGGCGGAGGTTGGCTTTTCGGTGAGGTTTCTGCGCGCGCTGGGAGTGCAGGTAATGGTTGTCACCAACGCCGCCGGTGGACTGAAGCCCGGAATGAAGGCTGGAACTCTTATGCTCCTGGAAGATCACATCAACCTTCCGGGCCTGGCGGGGCACAATCCCCTTATGGGAATAGGAGGCGGTCCCGAGCGCTTCGTGGACATGTCCGCGGCATACGATCCGGAGTTGCGCGGATTCGCTCTCTCTGAGGCCTCAGCGTGTAAACTCCGGGTGGACACGGGCGTCTATGTTATGGTCGCGGGCCCCAGCTACGAGACCCCGGCGGAGGCCCGCCTGCTGCGTCAACTGGGGGCCGACGCGGTGGGGATGTCCACCGTGCCCGAGGTCGTCGTGGCGAGGTCGCTGGGCATCAGGGTGCTTGCAGTCTCCTGCATAACCAACACCTTGCTCGATTCGCCTGAACCGGAGAAGACCGGGCACTCGGCTGTGCTGTCAGTTGCCGAACGCGCGGCTCCCGATCTTGCTTGCCTGGTTCGTGGTGTGCTGCGACGGCTGAAGGGATGACATGAACGTCTTCGCTCTGCTTCTCCCTGTTCTGCTGCTGTTGCAGCTCTTTCTCTGGCCTGACACCGCCGTGTCTCAGGTAGCGACGCAGCCTGCGTCCACTACCGAGCAGGCCATTCAGCAGACGGAACTTCCCTGGAGAGATCTGCAGGATCTGGTTACCAGGGTGAAGGGGATTTCGCCCGACGCCGCGTACACTCCCACCACGACTTCTACGACAGCTCATCAGGTGGGCGAGCGGGCAACTTTCTGGATCGCTGACGAGACCAACGACACGTATGTCAAGGTGAACACGACCCTCAAGGTAGTCACTCCCCATGCCTACATGTACCTCGCAGACGATGCGAATGTGGATCAGGCCACGCTGGAGGCTGCTGCCAAGGTGTTTGAGGACAAGGTGTACGCCGGGGACCGCCACTATTTCGGGGAGGAGCCGTCGGTGGGTCTGGACGGCGATCCCCACGTGAGCATAGTGAACGCCGATATTCCCGGGCTGGGGGGCTACTTCACGTCCGTCGATGAATATCCCAGGAGCGTCCATCCCTACAGCAACGAGCGTAAAGCGATTTACATAAACGTGGTAGCTGCCCCGCCTGGCTCAACCACCTACTACGGCATCCTGGCTCACGAGTTTGAGCACATGATCCAGTGGCACACCAGCAGGGTGGAGGAGAGTTGGGTGAAGGAAGGCTCGGCCGAGGTGGCGACAGAGGCGGCAAACCTGGGGGGCAACAGTGGGGCCGTGCAGGCTTTCGAGGCCGAGCCCGATACCCAGCTGGATGCATGGGCGGACAGCAATGGAGACGTAATGCCGCACTATGGGGCGGCTTACCTGTTCATAAGCTACTTCCTGCAGCACTTCGGCGGCTACTCGTCGGCCGCGGACCTGCTGACCGGCGACACGAAGGGCCCGGACAGCTTTGACCGTTTCCTGGCCAGCCACGGCTACAAGCGGACCTTCGACGACGTGTTCGACGATTGGGTAGTGGCCAACTACCTGGATGAATCTGGAACGAAGGATCCACAATACCTTTACGACAAGCTGAAGGTTCAGGTGCCACCGACGGACCGAATAACCGGGCCGTCTGGCTGGCAGGACCGAACAGTGGATCAGTTTGCTGCCGATTACCTGGATCTCTCCGGCAGTTGGTCCGATGCCAAGATCCACTTCCAGGGAGACCAGACCACGCGAGTGATTGCTCCGGCTGCCCATAGCGGCAGCCGTTTCTGGTGGAGTGACCGTGGCGACCTGGTGGACACGCGATTGACCCACATCTTCGATCTGCGGAAGCTTTCGAAGGCTACCCTCAATTTCTGGGCCTGGTACGATCTGGAGGATGGCTACGACTATGCCTACGTGATGGTCTCGCGCGATGGAGGCCTGACCTGGACGACCCTCAAGGC
>DAHXJB010000551.1:0-1502 GCA_027372455.1 Chloroflexota bacterium
CTCCTCGGCCAGGTAGTCGTAGACCAACCAGGCAGAGGCAGCGGGATCCGCCAGAACGGTCATCACCTTGTCCTGGCCGCCGAACCGAAGCGACTGGGAGACCATGGCAATTCCGGCCGGCCACCCCTCGGTTCTCTCCTGCGCCAGGGCAACCGTCCCATCTTCTAGCCCAGATCCGCCACTACAATTCAAGAACTGGGCAGTCTCGTCCACCGTAAAGGACAGCGCATCCTCCTCGATCGTGCACACCTCCTGGCGGGCCTTGAGCTTGCCGAGCGAAAACCGGGGCACACTCCGGGAGAGAACGACGAATCGAAGGCATGGAGGACTGTTCTCTATGAGGGATCCCAGCAGCAGGTTGGCGTCGGCTTCCTGGTCAACCTTCTGATAGTCATCGAGTATCAGGTAGGCGACTTCCGGCCCCGTGTGGTCGGCCAGTGTGAGGAGGAAATCGGTCAAGATATGGACATCGCGAGCCTTCGCCCGTCGTAAGCGCGTCCCGACCGTCCCAGCGGGTTCCGACCCGTTCGCCAGGCGCCGCAAGCACCCCTCCAGCCCCTCTGCCAGCCGGACGGCATCCCTGTCGCTTCTCGTCAACTGGTGCCACTCACTTCGAAGGCTCGTGGAGCGGGTGAATTCCGTCACGAGACTGGTTTTTCCATAGCCCGCGTCGGCACAAACAATGGTTAGCTTGCATTGTGTCGCCTGAGACAGGCTCTCAAGCAGTCGAGGACGGGAAACATACATCCTGGGTAGCATCTGGCCTCCGACCGACCGGTAACTCAGGCCCCAAAGAACAACCGACCATCTTCTGATGGCCGGTCAAAGGATGATAACGCGGGTTCCATGTTCTGCAAGCGCTCGGGTAAATACCGTTTGGTAGATCATTGAATAGCACGTAGGGGCGGTTCGCGAACCGCCCCTACACCTGGCAACCGTTCGACAGGCGGAAGGGCTCTTACTGGATCACGTCCCAGTAGTGGCAGGAGACCCAGTGGTCCTTCTCCACCTCCCGGAACTCCGGCTCGTCCACGCTGCAGTTCTCCCGTGCATACCGGCACCTCGGATGGAACCGGCACCCCTTCGGCGGGTTCACGGGGCTGGGTACGTCCCCGGTGAGGATGATCCTTTGGCGCTTCGCCTCCACCTCGGGATCGGGCACCGGCACGGCCGAGAGCAGCGCCTTGGTGTAGGGATGCAGGGGCCGGCGGTAGAGCGTGTCCCGGCCGGCCAGCTCCACGATCTTCCCGAGGTACATCACCGCCACCCGGTCGCTGATGTGCCGCACCACCGAGAGGTCGTGGGCGATGAAGAGGTAGGTGAGCCCGAACTTCCCCTGGAGCTCCTCCAGCAGGTTGATGATCTGCGCCTGGATCGACACGTCGAGCGCGCTGATCGGCTCGTCGCACACGATGAAGTCGGGCTCCACCGCAAGCGCCCGCGCGATCCCGATCCGCTGCCTCTGCCCACCAGAGAACTCGTGCGGATAGCGGTTGGAGAAG
>DAHXJB010000002.1:0-3988 GCA_027372455.1 Chloroflexota bacterium
TCGGCCGTCACATGTCCAGCGATCACCTGGTTCAGCACCAACAGTCGCTTCTGCTTCTTCTTGTTCAACGAAATCGTCTCCTCCATGACTGACATTTTCGCTGAACAGTTGCACCCTGACAGAATCGCTGGACACTAACAGCCGGGCAACCCCGGGTCTGTTGCGAGCTTTCGCCTTAAGGCCAACTTAAACTTACCGTACTGTTCTCTTAAAGAATTCCAGATGTCCATAGGTAGATGATGCCATGCGGTTGTGCAATTTCGCCCCGGAGGAATGCTATGTAAAGAGATGACAACAAACGTACGTGCGCCCCCCAGGAAACCCGCGATCGGAATTGGAAGATTCGGGTGGCACCATTTCGTGGCATCGCGAGGACCCAAGACAAGAAAGGATAGAGTGATATGCGCACAGCGGCCTTCGTACTCAACCGGCTTATGCCCCTCTGGCTGATTGTACTGGGGATTGCATCCTACGCTTGGCCTTCTGTTTTCCTGTGGCTGCACGATTACAGCACCTACCTGCTGGGCTTCGTGATCCTGTTGATGAGTCTTACCCTGACCACCCAATCCCTGGCTGGTGTGGTCCAGCATCCGAAAGCCGCAATCGTTGGGTTCGTAACCAAGTGGATCACGGTTCCGCTGGTGGCAGTCATAGCCGCCCACCTCGTCTACTCCAGCCAGCCCCAGTTGGCTGCCGGCACCATCCTGGATGGCTCAGTCCCGGCGGGGGTGTCGTCCAACCTCTTCACGTTTCTGGCCCACGGTTCAGTAGCGCTGGCCGTCAGCCTGGCCTCACTAAATACGATACTCGCTCCAATCCTCACTCCGACTTTCACAAAACTACTGGCTAGCGCGTTCGTGCCGGTGGACTTCATGAGTATGGTCATCCAGCTTCTCCAGATAATCCTGGTGCCGCTGGTGCTCGGCCTGCTCATAAGATACGGCATCGGCCAGGCGAGAATCGCCAAGGCAGAACCGGTACTTCCAATGCTATCTGCCCTGGCCCTCTACGGTGTCGAGGTCGGGATAATCAGCTCCGCAGCTCCGACGATCCAAAAGAACCTGGTGTGGGTTCCGATAGTCTTCGTGACCACGAGCGTCTTGATCTTGATCAATCTGGGCTTGGCCTACTTGATATCCCGGAAGCTGGGCCTGGATGACGCGACATCCCGGGCCATTATGTTCGACGTTGGCGTGTACAATTCCGGTCTGGGTGCCGGGCTCGCCGCGACGAATCTCGGCGCCTTCGCGGCCCTACCGCCAATTGCCAATATGGTGATGAACATGATCATCGGCGCGCTGGTAGCCTCGTATCTGCAGAGCCGTCCACCCGTGAAGGCCGCTCAGGTCGAGGCAAGTCCAAGACAACAGCAACAGCCGGCGACCTGACGCCGCAGTTGGGTTCGACCACACTAAGCATCCTTGTAGCACCGCTCCCCCGGGGGCGGGACGGGAGGGCAGGAAATCTGCCCTCCCGTCTGATTCGGACGACCGCCCCGCACATCGCGAGGACCTAGCTTGGGGCGCTTCGCGATCCCCGCAGTGTCCGGCACAGCAGGAGAACAATTTTCGTAGTAAGGACTTCAGTCCTTCGTCCCTTTGCCGCAACAGGACGAACGACTGAAGTCGTTACTACAAAGCCAGGCATCGGGCAATGTCCGCGAGACCGCGCCATTCGTCGGATGTGCCGCCTAAGCAGGGGTTGGCTTGGAGGCCCTGAGCATCAGCACGGCGACGACGGTGGCCCCGCTGAAGAGTCCAGCCGCCAGACAGAAGCTCCCGGACAGGCCGAGGCCGGCGGCAGCGGCACCTGCTAGCCCGGGCGCAACCAACCAGGCTACGTTGCGGGGCATCGGGGTGAGGCTCATCACCGCCGCCCTATGCTGCGCGGGGACGTGGGCCGCCAGATGAGAGTAGAGCACCACGGCCGTGCTGGCCTGAGGGATCGCCCGGACCATCATCAGCACCGCGAGGGTCGCCAGACTCGGCGCCAAACCGATGCCCGCGGCGATCATGGCCAGCGCGGGCGCGGCCATCAGGAACAGCCGAGCGGCCCCCACCCTGTCGGCCAACCGGCCCATGACCGGCGTGCCCAGGGCGGTGAGGGTACCGTAGACCGCCAGAAGGGTCCCGATGATGGTGACCGAATCCGCACTCCCGGCCAGATGATCTATAAGCACCGGCAGGAACGGGTCGATCGCGGCAACGCCCGCGTAGATCAGGAGCCAGCAGACGAAATTCCATCGGACTGATGGAACCCGGATCACCTGGTCGAAGACCACCTTCAGCTTCTCGCCCAGGGGCGTCGTGCGATCGTGGACCGGGGGCTCCCTGAAGAAGATGGTGAGCAGCAGGGCCGCCGTCAAAGTGCTGGCGGCATCGACCGCGAACATGGCTCGGATCCCGAAGCTATTGATCAGCACAGTGCCCAACAACGGCCCCACGCTGCTGGCCACCGTGGAGGCCATCTGGATGATCCCTATGGCGGTCCCCACCTGACGACTCGGTGTGACCATCGACTGGGTAGCCATCGCCACCGCCATGTTGCCATAGGAGAAGCCGAGCAGGAGGCGCACCGCCAGGAACTGGTTGGCATCGTGGCACATGGCTGCCAGACCGTAGGCCACGGCCTCGACCAACTGCGAACGGATGATCACCGCCTTCCGGCTGTAGCGATCGGCCAGCACACCCCAGAAGGGTGAGAGCGGTACGGCGATGATCAGGGAGGAAGAGGCCAGAATGCCGGTCCAGCTGGGAACATCCTCTGGAGAAACCCCCAACTGCTCCTTCAGATAGAGGGGGGTGAAGGCCTGCAGGTGCCCCCAAGCGCTCAACTCCAGGAAGGTGCTCACCGAAAAGAGCACCATGAGGAAACGCCAGTTCTGTGAGTGGGGCTTGGAGGGCGCGGTCAAGGTTGGCTCCAAAGAGGCGGCCTCCGGGAGCGACCGGCAGACCGCCGAGGTAGTAAGCCATTCTCCCACCGCGGCTGAGCTTTGTGCAAGTACCAGCGGCTAGGACAGGTAGGCCGCTCGCTCCAACCAGCGATCTTTAGCACACATCTT
Organism: Chloroflexota bacterium; assembly: GCA_027372455.1. Classification (GTDB taxonomy): domain Bacteria; phylum Chloroflexota; class UBA6077; order UBA6077; family UBA6077; genus JAJYNT01. Next base: position 3,062 of record DAHXJB010000002.1, read on the forward strand.
ACAGCTGTTTAATGCACTTTTCGCAATTATGGTAGAGTATAGGCCACGTGCGTTTTGGCACACTATCTTTTCTCCACTTACATCCAGTCTGATCGCAGATCATCTTCAGAGAAGGGAATCTACCATCGTGAAGGTGCGCTTACGCGTGCTGATGGCTCTCGGTGCCTTCGTGGCCGCCATCGGCATGTCGACCGCCTGGGCGGCTCCGGCCGCCGTCATGCTGCCGGTGCCCGAAATAAGCCAGTTCGACGGCACCACATGGGCCGAGTCCAACTGCGGCCCCGCGTCCATCGCCATGGTTCTCCAGGCCTTTGGACAGAACGTCTCCGTGGAGGATCTCCGCAACCGGGCCAACCAGCTGCTTGGCATTGCCGACCCCAACACCGGCACCCGGATCCAGGATCTCGCGGAGGTGGTTCGAGAGCACGGACTCTCCGTCACCGGTCCCTACTCGTTTCCGGGAGTGTTCCAGCAATGGACGCCGGATGAGGTTCGAGCCGAGCTGCAGGCGGGACACCCGGTGGTGATTCAGACCTACTACCCCCTTCTGCCCAACCACGTGAGCAGGCCGGTGAACACCGACCACTACATCGTCCTGGTGGGCTACTCGGGTGACAACTTCGTCTTCAACGACCCCGCGGACTACTGGGGTCCAGGCTATCGTCAAACAATGACGACCGCCCAACTGCTCCGCGCATGGGGAGCGAGTGGTGTTCCATTCGGGGGCTTCTCCGTCGGGCCGGGAAGCAGCGGTCAGTCCATCTTGCCTCCGGCGCCGGCAGCCGCAACGTCCGCCCCGGCGCCCCAGTGCGGCGACACAATGGTTCTGACCGGTGTCATCCTGAGCGATAGCGAAGGATCTCCTCGGCGGAACGTGGAGATGCTTCGCTTCGCTCAGCATGACAGTAACCATCACCTTCACTGTGT
>DAHXJB010000003.1:0-5515 GCA_027372455.1 Chloroflexota bacterium
TCCCGCCATGACAGCAGGGTCAACGGCAATTCGCTCAAGCAATCGCTGGTCTTTCATCATCCCAGTTCACCCCGTCTACTGCTGTGCATAATCATACCCTATTCTCTATCCCTCGACGGCTTTCACTCTACCCTGGGAAGCACGACGCTTGAGATAGAGGTACTCCTGAGCCCATCCGGCGAACGGGCCGTACCGCCTCTGGTACAGACCGGCAACCAGTTCGTATGTGGCCGGGGTGAGGCTCTTGGTGGTCACCTGGGCATCGAAGATCTCTCTAGCCAGGGCCCAGATGTGGGTATCCACCGGAACCGCCTCGTCCTTCTCCAGCGAAAAGAGACACACACAATCGGCGATCTTGGCCCCTACCCCTCGCAGTTCCATCAGTCGAGCCTTCGCTTCTCCATAGGGCAGGGCCCGGAGCTGTTCCGGCCATCCCTCCGCCTTCTCCAGTAGTTCGCCGGCCACTCGCCTGAGGTTGCTGCCTCGCCAGCCAAGGCCGCATTTCGTCCGAAGCCCCTCTTCTGGCGCCTCGGCCAGGGCGATGGTCGAAGGAAAGGCGTAGAACTCCTCCGACTCCAGTGTGCCGATGAAATTGCCGTACAGCCGAGACATCTGCTGCACGGACTTGGAGATCCTGGGGACGGAGTTGGCCGTCGAGCAGAGGTAGGAGAGAAGGGTTTCCCGCGGTTCCTGGTTCAACACCCGCAGACCGCGGAAAGCCGAAACAGCTTCGTCGATCCACGGATCGGCCCGGGCGAACTCGCGGTACAGTCGCTTCAGATCCACGTCGAGCCGCAGGTAGGAGCTCAGGAAGGACTCAGGCCGCGGATGTGGCGGGAAGATCTGTCCCCGAACGGCATCCCCTTCGCGCCGGAGACGGACGGCGTGGCCTCTCACCACACCCGACCACCAGCCGTGGCGGAGTTTCCACCGAAATGCCTGGCCGCAATCGAGCGTGTAGGCGAGGTTTAGCAGTCCTTCGTCGATGTCGAGGGTGACCTGGGAGGCATCGACCCAACTGACCATGGGTAATCCTTTCTTTGGAGTGTCGAGATACCGTTCGTGCCCTCACCCCGTGACGCGAGCTGGCGCAGCGGCACGCCTCTCCCAGAGGGAGAGGGATTTAGAGTGGGTAGCCGCCCATCTCGCCCCAGTTGTGGCCGATCTTGAGGTCCACCACCAGCGGCACCCTTAGCACCATCGCCGCTTCCATGATCCGCTTCAACTCGGCGGCAACCATCTCGATCTCCTCCCTCGGGCACTCGAACAGCAGCTCGTCGTGCACCTGCAGGATCATCCGCGACCTCCAGCCCTTCTCTCGGGCCCGGTGGTGGAGGTTAATCATCGCGATCTTGATGATGTCCGCCGCGGTCCCCTGGATCGGCATGTTGACGGCCATTCGCTCGGCTGCCTGTCTGAGTCCCCTGTGGGTGGTTCGGATCTCCGGGATGTAACGCCGGCGCCCCAGCAGGGTGCTCACGTAGCCATTCTCCGCGGCGTCACGCTTCACACCGTCGAAGAACTCACTGACGGACCCATACCGTTCGAAGTAGCGCTTGATGAAAGCAGAGGCATCCTGGCGGCTGAGGCCGGTATCCCTCGCCAACCCGTAGTCGCTCATCCCGTACAGAACCCCGAAATTCACGGTCTTTGCGATCCGTCGCTCGTTGGGAGTCACATCGGAGATCGGAATTCCGTACACCTCGGCGGCCGTGGCGGCGTGAATGTCCTCTCCCTTCTGGAAGGCCTCCACCAGCGTGGGGTCGCCGGTCATATGGGCCAGCACCCTCAGCTCGATCTGGCTGTAGTCTGCCGACAGCAGCGAGAAGCCATCACCACCGGCCACGAAGGCCTTCCGCACCCTCCGTCCCATTTCGGTCCGGATCGGGATATTCTGGAGGTTCGGATCGCTGGAGGACAGCCGCCCTGTGGCTGTGGCCGTCTGGTTGAATGAGGTGTGCACCCTGCCCGTTCGAGGGTTCACCAGCAGCGGCAGGGCGTCCACGTAGGTCGACTTCAGCTTGCTGAGCTGTCGGTGCTCCAGGATCAGCTCAACCACAGGATGGGTGCCTCGCAATTCCTCCAGGACGTCCGCATCGGTCGAGTAGCCGGTCTTCGTCCTTCGCGCCGGCGACAGCTTCAGCTCGCCGAAGAGCACCGACGCCAGCTGCTGGGTGGAGGCCAGGTTGAAGGCATGTCCCACGGACCCCGAGATATCAGTCTCAACCTCTCGGATGCGCCGGTACAGCTCCTGGCTCAACGCTTTCAGGTAGTCCGCATCCAGGGCCACACCGCTCCGCTCCATCCCCGCCAGCACCGGCACGAGCGGCATCTCGACCCGATCGAAGAGCTCCTCCAGCCCGGTGGCCTTCAGCTCCGGCTCCAGGTTACTCTTCAGCCGGAAGGTCATGTCGGCATCGGCACAGCTGTAATCCGCCACGCGCCTTATGGGAAGCTGATCCAGCGTCAGAGCGCTCTTCCCCTTCCCTGCCAGCGACTGATAGCTCTCCATCTCCACTTTCAGCCGTGACCAGGCCAGATCCTTGAGACCAAGAGACCGCTGAGTGCTCTCGAGCAGATAGGCAGCCACCATGGTGTCGAATCGCATGCCCCGCACTTCCACCCCGTAGCGACTCAGCACCAGCATGTCGTACTTCCCGTTGTGGGCGCACTTCGGGACAGTCCCGTCCTCCAGCACCGGCTTCAGTGCCCGCAGCACCTCTTGAAGGGGAAGTTGTGCCAGCTGCTCGGGTTCCATCCCATCCGGCTCCGCTGCCAGCAGTCGCAACCCCTGCGCGGACGGGGACAGGTGGCCGACGGGCAGGTAGTAGGCGACCCCCGGCGCCGTGGCGAAGGAGAGTCCCACCAGCTCCACCTTCAGGGCAGCGGTACCGGTGGTTTCCAGGTCGAAGGCGAAGATCGGCGCCTTGCGAAGCTCCTCCACCAGCTTCTGCAGCTGGACCGGGTCGCTCACCACCTGGTATCCGCCCCGGCCATCTTCGGCCGGCGGGGGCTGGACTTCGCCGCCGCCATCCGCTCGACCCTCGACATCCCCAGCCCACAAGGTCTCCGAGCCAGCAGAGGCCATGCTGGCCGTCTCGGCCTCGGCGAAGAGCGACAGCTGGCTTTCCCGCGACTCCTCGCCGCCAACTTCGGTACCTTCCTGGCTGCTATCCTGCCATCCCCGGGGAAGCCGATCCACAAGGCTCTTGAATCCCAGCTCGCGAAACAGCCCCACCAGCTGCGGCCGGTCGTAGCGCCCGAGCCGGCACTCATCCAGCTTCAACTCCACGGGAACGTCGGTCACTATCTGGGCAAGCCGTTTCGAAAAGTAGGCCTGGTCCCGATAGTTCTCCAGCAACAGCCGCTGCTTTTCGGGGAGCTTATCCAACCCGGCGTAGATCCCATCGAGGCTCCCAAACTGCGACACCAGCTTGGAGGCCGTCTTCTCACCCACGCCCGGAACACCGGGTATGTTGTCGGAGGCGTCTCCCTTGAGGGCCTTCAGATCCACCAACTGGGCAGGGTTGACTCCATATCGTTCTACAACCCCTGTCTCATCGTAAAGCACGGTGTCAGTGAACCCTTTGCGGGAGGTGAGAACTGTGATGCCGGGTCCGACCAGCTGCAGGGCATCGGTATCCCCGGTGACAATCACCACCTCGACTCCCCGCTCTCGGGCCTGGCGGGAGAGAGTCCCCAGCAGGTCGTCGGCTTCGTAACCATCCGCTCGATAAGAGGGGATACCAAGGTCCTCCAGCAGTTCGTGGACTCGGCCAAACTGTTCGTGGAGCCCTTCCGGCGCAGGTCCTCGTTGCGCTTTGTAGGCCTCATACTCAACGTGGCGGAAGGTGGGCACCGGTGTATCAAAGGCCGCGGCGGCGTACTCGGGGTGCATCTCCTGGAGCACCTTCAGCAGCATGGTGGCCACACCGTACACGGCGTTCACCAACTCACCCTTGGGACTAGTGAGGGGAGGGAGGGCATGGAAGGCACGGTGCACCAGGGCATTTCCATCGATGAGAGCGAATCTATCCGCCATGATCCCTCCTCGCTGCCCGTTGCACCGTGACTTCGACCCGATCCAGTCCGATGCCGCACCACGAGGGCGGGTCGGTGACCCGCCACAAACGACACCTATCCTGGAAAGCTGCTGACAGGGATGACCGGACGGTCGGTCCACAGGGGGCCAGTGAGATTCTACCATATCGCGGGGTAAACACGGGCTGGGGCTGGGCCGAGAGGGTGCGGGGAGTCCTAGACTTCGGCTCCTATGGATCGAAGCTTCGCCTGCATTTGGGGAGAGCGAAGCCGATCCTTGAGGGCCCGACGGTGTTCTTCAACCATGTGCAGAAAGCCCGGCGATTCCAACGGGTCGGACCACATGATAAGTGCGTCCTCATTGTTGTCGCTATAGTACCGCCGACGAACCCCAGTCTCCTTGAACCCATACTTCCGGTAGAGGTTCTGGGCAAGGCTGTTGCTGACCCTGACCTCCAGGGTCATATACTGCGCTCCGATCTCGCGTGACAGATCCATCAGGGCGAGGAACAGCAACTCACCAACCCCCAAGCCTCTGTAGCCGGGGGACACCGCGATCGAGGTAACGTGGGCCTCGTCGACCATCAGCCACAGTCCGGCATAACCCACCACCCGACGAGCCCTCTCGTCCAACGGCTGCTCCGCCTCGCCGGCCTCGCCGCTGATGGCATCCACCAGACGATCGAACAGACCCCTCAATCCGCCGCCTGGTGCACCATGCCGCAATGCCTCCGGGCCCTGGTTACCTGTAGCGAGGTCTCTTGGGACGGAGAACCTGCGCCGGACCACGATGTAGCGGGCGAGACGGTTCTCCTTCAGTTCGCGGCGGTAGGCGCTGCTCGGCCACGGCATAGTGAACGACTCTCGCTCCACCTCCATGACCGCCGGAATATCCTCTATCCGCATCGGCTCGATTTCAAAAGGCAGCTGCTCTTCAGCGCGAATGGCTAGCCCTCCCTCTTCGAGGCCAAATAGATCGGCTCAACTTGCCGGGCATCCTGCAGCTCGCCCCGCTGGAAAAGATGCCAACCGATCTCAGCCAGGAACCCCGCCCTGCGCAAAGAGGATGCCGGACTCGCTATCCTGATCAGTTTGTTCTCCCGGAGATCGCTGGTCGATACACCCTCGACATCACCGCACAGCAACGTCTCCTCGTGGATATCCTCCAGGATATCGGACAGCTTCTTCCCCTCAACGGCACCCACCCGGCGTAGCCCTCCGCTCTGATGTCGGTAGAGCGCCGTGGCGAATCTCTGTCGGCCGGCATCCAAGAGTGGACGCACGGCGACGCAACTCTCTTGCTGCGCTTCTGCCAGAACGTCCAGGGACCCAACACCAATCATAGGGATGCCGAGGGCAAGGCACAACCCCTTGCCGGCTGCAAGCCCCACCCTCAGTCCGGTATAGGAACCCGGCCCCACCGCAACCGCGATCGCCGTCAGTTGAGACGGCTCGATTCGACGAAGTCGCATCA
>DAHXJB010000029.1:0-14137 GCA_027372455.1 Chloroflexota bacterium
GAAGTCCATAGGCAGGACGGCCGCATCCCTATGGGATTCATTTCCCGGAATGTCGGAGTTAACCACCAGCACCTCGATGCCCTTCGACCGCGCCTCATCAAATACCTGATTAAGGGCGTCCGGACTGTTGGGCGAGATCGCGATCACATTCACGCCGCGCTGAATTTGGTCCTTCACAAAGGACAGTTGAGATGTGGCCTCAGCAGTGGCGGGCGCCGTTGTAGTGAACTCGAACTTCAGCTCGCCGGCAGCTTTCTGAAATCCCTTGATTATGGAGTCAAAATAGGGGTTTCCGGTGTTCTTGGGTATGTAGACGACCTTCACTGTCTTGGCGGCTGGGGCCTGAGTTGGTGCGGCAGAGGCCGGGGCTTGTGTAGACGCCGCAGGGGCTGCAGGAGCCTTGGTTGGCTCTGCGGCAGGCTTGGCTGGAGCAGAGGTCGGTGCGGGGGCTGCCGACGGTGCGCATGCCGCTGCCAATGCGATGATCAATGCAATCAGTAATGTGCCAAGCGCCTTAGTACTCATTTTCTCCTCCTTAAGGAATTGTGGAGAGATCAATGGGATATCTATGTCCCTGTACGTCTGGGCCAGCACCGTCGGTTTGGCTAGCCATCACCCCCTTTCGGAAACCAGTTGGTTGGCGCCTGTACTTTGTTCCTGAATCGATCTGCAGAAGGGGCGCCGGTTCTTAGCGGAGACAAGTTCGACCTTGCATGGAGCTATCTTCCGCGGCGTGCGGTCAGGTTGGAAAGTAGGATGGCCACGATGAGCAATGTGCCCACCACGGCCAGTTGGCTTTCGGCCTTAATGTTTGCTACCCCCATACCTGTCCGCAAGATCCCCAACAGGAACAGGGCAACCACGGTTCCGAAGATGCTCCCACGGCCGCCGCTGATATCGGTTCCTCCAAGTACGACCGCGGTGATAACATCTAGCTCCCGACCGGTGGCGTTGTCGAACCGGGAGACGGCTAAGCGGGAAGTCATCAGAATTCCCCCGACTGCCATCATCAATCCCGAGAGACCGAAGATCCACAACTTCACGCGATCCACGGGGATACCTGAGTAGCGGGCCGCTGCCTCGTTGGTACCAATAGCATAGGTCCACCGGCCGAAGACCGTTTTATGCAGGAGCAACCCGAACACTGATGCCAGGATCAGAAAGATGATGAGTGGCAGCGGTACCAGTTCAGCGACCCTGCGATAATCGACGCCCACGAACCACTTGGGGAACTTGCTGATGGAATGGTCGCCCAGCAGGACTTGCGCGATGCCACGGTACAGGGCCAACGTACCTAGCGTGGCGGTGAGCGCGGGGAGGCCAAGTCTGGTGACCAGCATGCCGTTGAAGAGACCCAAGCCAAGGCCCAAGATCAGGCCTGCCACCATGGCCAATTCCATTGGGAGCCCGAGGTTGGTATGGAGGAGCCCTATGACTACGCTTACCAACGCGAGGCCGGATGCCACGGAGAGGTCGATGTTGCCGCTGATGATGACGAAGGTCATAGCCAGCGCCATGATCCCGATCTCCATATACAGGGATGTCGAATCCAGCAGGAAATGGAGATGCAGGAAATAGGGTGATAGATAAGTGCTTCCCAGAAAAGCTGCCACCAGTAGCAGCATCGTGATCGTCTCAGGTCGCAACAAATCTCGTAGCCGCTTGCCAGCCGATCGTGATCTCGACAGCGTCGCCTCGGCACCCGCAGCTCCAGATCCGGTCTTTTCTTCGAGCATGGACTTGGAACTCTTGATTGCCATCACAACGTTCCCCCAGTAGCTCTGCGCCCCAAGGAGCGCTGAATGGCGGTGTCTACGGTGATAGCCACCAGGATAGCAAGGCCGTATGTTGCCAGTTGCCAGAAGCCCGAGATTCCCAAGATGAAAAGAGCGGTGTTTATGACTCCCAGCAGTAAGCAACCCAGGACTGTTCCCAAGACGGAGCCCGACCCCCCCAGTACGTTGGTTCCACCAATTACGGCGGCCGAGATGACCGTCAACTCGAATCCAACGCCTGTGTCTCCAGGGTTGACATAGCCGTAGCGGGATGCATACATGATTCCGGCCAGACCGGCGGCAGCTCCACACAGGATGAATACAAGAAGCGTAACCTTTTCCACCGCTATGCCCCGTAGGTTGGCTGCCAATGGATTACTGCCTATGGCGTAGATCTGCCGGCCGGTATGGGTGTAGCGCAGGAATAGGAAGATGGCCACAGCGATGATTACGACGAAGATCACGATCCACGGCACGTAGATGGGAGAACCCTGGGAGAGGGCTATAAGGTCTGGTGGAATGTAGTTGGGGTCCACCTGGCGCCCTCCGCTGTAAATGAAGATTAGGCCCCGATATGCGCTAAGGGTTCCCAAAGTGGCCAGGACGGACGGGATCCGCAACCAGGCGACCAGCATCCCGTTGACTGCTCCCAACAAGGCGCCGATCAGAATGCCGATTATCGCGGCCAACCAGATCGGAAAGTACAGGTCCCCTATAAAGATGTTCCCTACCACGATGGCGCTGAACCCCAGGATAGACCCCACTGACAGATCGAAGTTTCGTGTGATGATAACCATCATCTCCCCTAGGGCGACGACGGTGATCAGCGGGATGTAGAGCAGGATGTTGCGCAGATTCTCCGGAGACAGGAATCGAGGTTGCATGGCCGTGGCGATGGCAAACACCACGATGACAAAGAATACCAAGCCCAACTCGCGAAAACGGAACCAGCGGGTGGCGGACGTGCGGTTAGCTTGTCGCCGGACCGATGTTGGCCGCACGGTCATCAGTTCACCTCCGAGATGGTTTGGCCAGTGGCTGCTGCGATAATGGCCTCGGCCGTTGCATTCTTCCGCTCGAAACGGCCATTGATCCGGCCCTCTCGCATGACGACGATGCGGTCGCTCATTGCCAGGATCTCCGGCATCTCAGAGGAGATCATCAGGATCGCTTTGCCCTGTCTGGCCAAGTCCCCGATCAGATGGTGCACCTCGGATTTTGCGCCGATGTCTATCCCACGAGTGGGCTCATCGAGAATCAAGATGTGGGGTTCGGTGAGGAGCCACTTGGCCAGCACCACCTTCTGTTGGTTGCCGCCTGACAGCTCACTCGTTGCTTGAGCGATGTCGCGCAGATGGACCCTCAGGTTGGTGCAATACGAAAGAGCCAACTGCCTCTCCAGCTTGGGCCGGAACCAGCCCCCTGGGGATATCTTGTCCAGAATTGCCATTGTTGTGTTGACCGATACCGGAAAGGGTAGGAACAGACCGTGGTGCTGCCGGTCCTCGGGGACGTAACCGATGCCCATCCTGATCATTTGCTTCGGGGAGCGGATGGTCACCTGCTTTCCATCAATGCGCACCTTTCCGCCATCCGGTGGATTGATGCCGAAGATGGCGTTGGCCACGTCGGTGCGACCTGCGCCCACAAGACCAAACAGGCCAACGATCTCTCCACTGTGGACGTCGATGGAGATGTCGGAGAAGAGCCCGTCGCGCGAGAGGTTTTCCACTTCTAGAATCGGCTCTCCGATGGTTGCCTCGCCTTTCTCGAACAGCGTGCTCAAGGCGCGGCCGACCATCATCCTGATGATTTCATCCAAGACGGCGTCCTCCCTCCGCTTGGTTCCTACCATCTCCCCATCCCGCAACACTGTGATGCGATCGGAGATTTCGAGCACCTCCTCCAAGCGGTGGCTGATGAAGACAATGGCTGTTCCCTGCTCCCGCAGACGGCGCACTATGCGAAACAGATCTCCCACCTCGTTGGGCGTCAATGAAGAGGTGGGTTCGTCCATCAGCAAGACCTGAGCGTTCTGAGCGAGGGAACTGGCGATCTCTACCATCTGCTGATCCGCTATGGAGAGACCTCGGACACGCTGTCGGGGATCCAGCGCTACCCCAAGTGAGTCGAGCAGCCTTTGAGCCTCGGCGTACATCTTGGGCCAGTCGACCCGGCTGAAGCGGCTGTCGTGTTGCTCGTGGCCGACGAAGATATTCTCCGCGATGTCGAGATCAGGGAAGGTGAGCGGTTCTTGATGGATCAGGGCGATGCCCAGTTGCTGCGCCACGTTGGGGGAAGAGATGCTTACTTGGCGATCCCTGAGCAGGATCTTGCCGCTTCCGGGTTGGTGGATCCCTCCGAGTATTTTCAGTAGGGTGGACTTGCCAGCGCCGTTCTCACCAACCAGGGCGTGGACTTCACCCGCGTAGAGTTCGAAGTTCACGCCGTGCAGGACTCGGGTGCCGCCGAATGACTTGGAGATGTCCAGGGCGCGTAACAGAGGAATCGGATCAGACATGAGCCTCATCTCCCGGAGCAAGTGGTTTGCGAAGCCAGACCTTCAGATCCACAGCCATCGGCGCACCCCCAGCCATTGGGGGCAGGAGGGTTACTGTGTCTCCGTCGGAAAGTGACGCGGTGGGTTCCACTGGATGCCCGTTCAGGCTGAAGATGACGGTGTACCCTCGGTGTGTCGGCTGCACCAGCGCATCCTCTGCTTTGGGGCCGATCAGTGTTACCAGCCCCTCCACGACGTCGGCGACGCTCGCTCCTTCTGGCAGCTCCAATCTCGCCTCTTTGCGTTGGAGCTCGAGCCGTGCACTTCCGAGGAGACGCACCAGCACCTTCACTCTGGTACGGCCTCCCTTGCATCGGCCCTGTAAGGCTCAATCAAGGGGTTTATCCATTCCAGATCCAGCTCGGCTAGCTTCATTCGCCGAGGGAACGCCTTCTCATCCCAGTTCATCATTTCGAAGTAGTTGCGTAGCGCGTGTCGCAAAGCGCCCTCATCCACTCTGTAGCCCTCGCGCGGTCCAGTCTGGATGGGCTCGAACATGCGCTGTGGCAGCCAGAAGCGATCCAGTTCTGATTCCTCCCGGATGTTGAATGCCCGGAACATGTTGACCCGACGCTCGCCATACTTCATGATCTCCAGAAAGCTGAGTTCCCAGCCAGTTACGGCCTGGGTTCCCTCCACCAGTTCGTGCATCTTGAAGTGGCGGACCGGCCCAAAATTGAATAGGCAGAGGCACATGGTGTCCATGAAGCTGAAGTGTTGCTGCAGGTAATAGAACATCCGAAGCTTCTTGTTATCGATGCTAGAGGTTTCCAACCTCTCCAGAACACCCAGAGGGGTGAGCTGGTCCAGGAAGACCTGTGGAGCCCTGAAATCGAAGTCGGTGTCGTGCTCAACCACCACGTGGTCAGCACCAATAGGGGAGACGGCATAAGAGATACCAAGCATGCCTTTCACTCGCCCATCGTGCATCGGGAGTTCCTGCCCTCGCGCGTGCACCGCGAACTTCTCGGCTCCTTTGCCGATCTTGTTGGCGGCACGCATCACCCCCTCGGCTAGTAGATCCCCCAGCCCCTGTCGGCGTGCGATTTTTTCTACCATCTGGACCACTGCGGAGCCGTTGCCGAAGCGCAGGTCGACCCCATCAGTGTCCTCTTTGGTCAGTATGCCGTTCTCGTAACACTCCATGGCGAAGGCGATGGCGGCACCAGCGGAAATGCAATCGATGGTGTAGCGGTTGCACAGTTCATTGGCCTTGACGACGCTGGACAGGTCCGTGACTCCGCAGTCGGAACCCAACGCTGAGATTGCTTCATATTCTGGCCCGCCATACGCAGGATCTATCAGATAGGGCTCCTTGGCGGTGACGACCCGCTTGCAGCGTGTGGCGCAGCCCCAGCACGATTCGTTGGTAACTTCCATCTCCTCGTGCATGGTCTCGCCGTAGATGGCCTCGCCTCCTTCCAGTACGCCCGTCTGGAAGTTGCGAGTCGGAAGTTGCCCATCCACGTTCTGCACGCCCACGTATTCAGACGTTCCAAGGAGGTTGTTCCCCTTGCATGAGGGGTTCTGCTTGAAGGTTTGAGCGTAGTACCTCGCCAGTTGGTTCACCTTGTCGGGGTTGGCCAATTCCACCTTGCGGTGCCCTCGGACGGCGATGGCCTTCAAGCGCTTGGCTCCCATCACGCAGCCCATGCCGGTTCGGCCATTGAAGTGGTTTAGGTCATTGGTCACGTTGGCAAAGCGGACCAGTTTCTCACCGCCGGGTCCGATCTGGGCTACTCGTACCATTTCGTCGCCCAGCTGTTGCCGGATCCTCTCCTGAGCTTCTTTCGTCTCCAGCCCCCACAGTTCGGAGGCATCCTTGATCTCGGCTTCTCCGTCGTGGACCCAGAGGTAGATCGGTTTAGCGGATACTCCTCTGATGACGATTGCGTCGAAGCCGGCAAACTTCAACTCTGGCCCCCAAAACCCGGAGGACTGGGTATCGCCAATGAGTCCGGTGAGAGGTGACTTGCCAATGATTGAGTAGCGGTTATATCCCGACATGGGAGCTCCCACCACCGCGCTGGTGGCAAACACAAGGAGATTGTCGGGACCGTAAGGATCGGCTTTGGGAGGCATCTCGTTGAGAAGATAGTAAGCGCCAATCACAGCACCTCCCATGTAGGTGCGATACCAGACCTCGTCGTGCTCGTCCACGGAGAATTGGCCAGTGCTCAGGTCGACTTTGAGGATCTTACCTGTGTAGCCGTGTGGCATTGCCTTGTTCCTCCTCTCTCGTTCGTGCTTACTGTGGCCCAGCAGCAATGGGCTTACGTTACTTGCATTGAGACAAACGGGTGGAGCAAGCCGATATCCCGCATCCCAACCAAGGCGGGCAACCGCCACGATATGTCCTGGAGGTTCCCGGGTAAGGTGGGGCGCTGTTACCTGTTCTTTGCGATAGCCGAGATCTTGTGTGTCCCGCCAGTGTGCAAGCGATGAATAGCGGCTTTGGCCACATCCGAAATCTTGCGCTTGGCTCGGCCAACAACTAAAATGAGATCGTCCCTATTATTGGGACGCACAGATTACTTGTCAAGGGGTGAGAGCCGCGAGAAAACGTTGATCAGCCTACTCGCTGGATCTGCCGCTGTTGGGGGATGAGATGATGAGTTTGCTTGATAAGGTGGCCCTGGTCACAGGATCAGGTCAGGGTATAGGAAGGGCGGTGGCCCTTCGGCTCGCCCAGGATGGCGCTAACCTTGTGGTGGCGGACCTGAACGCCGAGACTGTCCGATCTGTGGTCACAGAGGTCGAGGGGCTCGGTCGAGAGGCGGTGGGGTTGCCGGTGGACGTCCGCAGCGTATCCCAGCTGCAGGCCATGGTCGATGCTGCCCTGGAACGGTTCGGGCGGCTGGATATCCTGGTTGTATCCGCGGGGATCGGTCAGATCAAGGACATCCTGGAGGTGACCGAGGAGGATTGGGATCGCGTCCTGGGGGTGAATGCCAGGGGGTTGTTCTTCACCAACCAGCTGGTGGCGCGACAGATGGTCAAGCAGGGCAGCGGGGCCATCGTCAACATTGCCTCCATATCGGGTAGGGGGCCGCGACCTAACCAGCCCCACTACGCGGCCAGCAAGGCGGCGGTGATCTCCATCACCCGGTCACTGGCGGCCAAGCTGGCGCCCCACGGCATCACCGTCAACGCGGTGTGTCCCGGCATCGTGGATACCCCCTTGTGGCGGCAACTGGATAAGCAGGCGACCGAGGAGTACGGTCTGGCGCCCGGCGAGTACACCCGCCAGCGGCTCTCCCAGATACCGCTGGGGAGGCTTGAGACCCCCGAGGATGTGGCCGAGGCGGTGGCGTTCCTGGTTTCACCCACCTCGAGCTACATCACCGGCCAGACCTTGAACGTGGATGGCGGGTTCTACATGAACTGATGCCGTCCAGGGGGTACCCAGCGGAGCCGCGGTGTATTATGCTGCAGCAGAACCCGCTGGCTTGGCAGCCATTCGCCACGGTCGAGCCCGGCACGCTGCCCGGACCCTTCGCCGGCTCTCTGCTCGGCCAAGCGGCTCGGCTATTCTCAACAGACAGGAGGAGAGGCACACTCATGCTGCGCACCGCCCACATGAGCTTCACCGTTGAGGATCTAGAGCGGTCTCTGATCTTCTATCGGGATACCCTGGGCATGAAGCTGGTCGGGAGCATGGAGAGGGTGGGTGAGGATATCTCCCGCATAGTGGACTTCGACGATGCCCACCTTAAGATCGCCTTCCTTGAGCTACCCGAGGCCGGGGGGGTGCAGCTGGAGTTGATCGAATACCTGTCCCCTCGGGGTGATAGCATCGATCGACGTACCTGCAACCCCGGCAGCGCCCATATCTGTTTTCTGGTGGATGACATACACTCCGCGTTCGAAACGCTGGGTGCCCGGGGCGTGCGCTTCAAGTCGGATCCTGTAGCTATCCTGACCGGGGTGAACAGGGGCGGCTACGCGGTGTACTTCCTGGATCCGGACGGCAATTCCCTGGAGCTGGTCCAGCGACCAAAGTAGCGGCGCACCCCGTTGAGGGACTTGCATCTCTGTGGTATGATGATACTACCAATCGCCAGGTTGTTGTTTCTGGCGCTGGAGGGTTGACGCACGATGTCCTCTGAACAGCATTCCAACAGTCATCCCCGCGATTACGGCCTGTGGACCGACGCCACGGCCTCATTTCAGTGGGAAACCCCCATGCCCCGTTTCCTTCGCGTTCATCAGCGTTTCCCCAGGCCGCTGGTGTCCGATATCCCCGCTGCGGTAGCTCAGGCCATGGGCTCCGTGGAAGGGGCCGCTCGATTGGGCGGTGGCAAGAGGGTCGCGATCACCGCGGGGAGCCGCGGCATCGCCCGCATCCCCGAGATCCTCGCCGCGGTCGTCCGGCAGGTCCGTCAGTATGGCGGCTCGCCCTTCCTGGTGCCCACCATGGGGAGCCACGGTCGAGCGACTGCCGAGGGACAGCGCCAGATGCTGGCGGAGCTCGGCATAACCGAGGAGACGGTTGGTGCGCCAATCGAGGCTACCATGGATGTGGTTCAGTTCGGTGAGCTCTCCAACGGGATGCCGGTCTACATGGATCGCATAGCCGCTGCCGCCGACGCGATCGTGGTGGTGAACCGCGTCAAGCCGCACACCGACTTCCGTGGGACCTGGGAGAGCGGCCTTGGAAAGATGATAGGGATCGGCCTTGGCAAGCGGAAGGGAGCCGACACCGTCCATAGATACGGCACCGACGGACTGCGAGATCTCCTACCTCAGATTGCTCGCCTAGCGGTTGAGAAGATGCCGATCGCGATGGGGCTAGCCATCATAGAGAATGGCTACGACGAGGTGGCAAGCATCACGGGAGTACCTCCATCGGGTATCGCGGGTTCTCAGGAAGCTGCCCTGCTCGTCCAGGCCGGTGATCTGATGGCCAGCCTCCCATTCGACGACATCGATATCCTGCTGATCGACGAGATGGGGAAGAACGTCACCGGCGCCGGCATGGATCCCAACATTCTGGGACGTATGAAGGTGTTCGGTACTGCCGATCTCCCCAGACCCCGCATCCGAGTGGTCACGGTCCACGATCTCACCAAGGAGAGCCACGGAAACGCTACGGGCATAGGGCTGGCCGACATCACCACCAGGCAGCTGGTCGACAAGATCGACTTCGAGGCCACCTATATCAACGGACTCACCTCTGGGCTCGGGGCTATCCAGCGGATATGCCTGCCGATTGTGGCGCCGAACGACCGGGCGGCGGTGCTGACCGCGCTCCGCTGCTGTGGCCGGCCGGTGCCTCGCGATGCCCGGGTCGTTCGCATCAAGAACACCCTGAAGCTGGAGTCGATCGACGTCTCTGAGAGCCTCTGGCCGGAGGTGGAGAAGCTGGAGAGGCTTTCGACGGCGAGCGATCCGTTCGAGCTGCGCTTCAATTCAGAGGGACGGATGGTCCCATTCGAAGAAGCGGTGTAAGGTCGAAGTAGGACGGGGCCGGCAGCGCCGGCTCCCGCGAGAGAGGGCTAACGGGAAGATGAGAGGCCTTGTCAAGTACGCCGCCGGTCCCGGCGCGATGAAACTGATGGAGATGCCGGAGCCGCTGCTGCGACCCGGGCACGTTATCGTGGAGGTGGCGGCGGCCGGCATCTGCGGGACCGATCTGCACATCCAGTCGGCCGAGTATCCCTTCAATCCCCCGGTGATCATGGGCCATGAGTTCAGCGGAACCGTGGTGGAACTTGCGGAGGACGTGACCCGGACTCGGGTCGGCCAGAGGGTGACCTGTCTTCCCTACTTCAGCACTTGCGGAGTGTGCGATTTCTGCCGGTCGGGGGAGTACAACCTCTGCTCCGATCGCAAGTCCGCCGGCAGCGGGACCCATGGCGCTTTCGCTCGATATGTGCTGATGCCGGAGCGCAGCGTTAGACCGTTGCCCGAGACGGTGGATTTCATCGCGGGCGCGGTCTCGGAGCCGCTTGCATGCTGCGTGCACGGTCTCTTGGAGAAGGCGACAATCCGTCCGACTGATCTGGTGGTGGTATCCGGACCGGGCTCCATCGGTCTGCTCGCCTCTCAGGTGGCCCTCGCCTGCGGGGCGACGGTGCTGCTGGTGGGCACCGGGATTGATGAGCCCCGTTTGGCGCTGGCCAGGGATCTGGGGGTTCAACACACCATCAACTTGGAGGCGCAGCCGGCTGCCGACCTGGTGCGGGATCTCAGTTCGGGGCGAGGGGCGGATGTGGTGGTGGATTGCTCGGGTGCCGCGCCCGCGGTTCGTCTCGGCTACCAGTTGATCAGGAAGAAGGGCCAGTATCTTCAGTTGGGACTGTTCGGCCACGGCATCGAGGTGGACCCCGACCTGGCGGTCAACAAGGAGGTGCTGGCATTGAACTCCTTCGCCTCGACGCCAAGTTCCTGGGACTATACCCTTCGGTTGCTGCGAGATGGACGGGTGAAGACCAGGCCGCTGGTCACCGACACCCTGCCCCTCGAAAGGTGGGAACAGGGTTTCGACCGGTTCCGCAACAAGCAAGCGATCAAGGTCGTGTTGCTGCCAGATTCCTGAGGAGGTCGGAGAGTATGCTTCGGCGAGCTTCCCTGGCTCCGATGGTTCGAGATCGGTTGTACGAGCAGGTTGCCCAGCAGATCCAGCTGTTGATCGTCGACGAGGGTTGGCCGGCAGGTAACAGGATCCCCACCGAGCGTGAGTTGGGGGAGCAGTTCGGCGTCAGCCGGACGGTGGTCAGAGAGGCTCTGAAGGCGCTGGCGGAGCGGGGCCTGGTTGCCATCAGACCGGGGCGCGGGACATTCGTGGAAGACCCGGGGGTAGGCGCGCTGAAGGAGCCGATGAAGCTGTTCTTTCAGCGGCAGAACATCCCCTACAGGGATCTGGTGGAAGCTCGCCGGGTGCTGGAGATCGCGATCTCGGAGTTGGCCGCCCAGAGGGCTCGCCCGGATCAGATCGAGCAGCTGAGGTTCGCCATCGAGGAGATGGAGGAGGCGCTTGCCGACGAGGAACGGTTCATCCGTGCCGACCAGCGCTTTCACCTGCTGCTGGCGGAGGCGACACAGAACAGGATGTTCCCGCTGCTCACCGAGAGCATGGCGGATCTCCTGTATGAGAGCCGCCTTCTGATGTTTGGAGTGGCGGGGTCACCGACTCGTGGACAGATCCACCATCGCGCGCTCTTGAGTGCCCTCGAGAGCCGGGATCCGGTGGCAGCCCGAACGGCGATGGCGGAGCACATCGAACAGGTGGAAACCGACATACACGCCACCAGGGAGATGGCGAGCCTCGCGGAAGCATGATTCTTCCATGCCCAGGGGAGGCGGGCCTTGTCCGAGGCTCAAGCCTCGGGCTGAAGAGACAAAGCCCAGTAAACTGGTCTGGGTTCGTAGGAGCCGGCTCCTGCCGGCGACTCGGATCGCGAGCAGGAGCTCGCTCCTACAGCCTGCCGGCCTGGCTGCTTTAGCGGCGGGCAAAGGTGCAGCGGATTTGCTGGATGGACCAGTGAGGGCATGATCGGTAAGCTGAGCGTGTGAAATCTCGAGTGCGAGAAAACAGACTGGGGGAGGGCCTGTGGAAAAGGAGTTCTTGCTCGAACTGTACAGGCGGATGGTGCGGATTCGTAAGTTCGAAGAGGCCGTGGTAGAGGTGTACCTTCGGGGGTTGATGCCCGGACTTGCCCACAGCTACGCCGGTGAGGAGGCGGTGGCGGTGGGGGTCTGCGGTGCCCTGCGAACCGATGACTATATCACGAGCACTCACCGGGGGCATGGCCATCTGATCGCCAAGGGAGGGAAGAGCGACCGGATGATGGCAGAGGTGCTGGGGAAAGCCGCGGGATACAACCGCGGTCGGGGTGGCACCATGCACATCGTC
Source organism: Chloroflexota bacterium (assembly GCA_027372455.1). Lineage (GTDB taxonomy): Bacteria > Chloroflexota > UBA6077 > UBA6077 > UBA6077 > JAJYNT01. The sequence goes on from DAHXJB010000029.1 coordinate 12,194, forward strand.
GACCTCTCGCTGGGGATCCTGGGGGCCAACGGGATCGTCGGCGGCGGCATGGGGATCGCGGCTGGCGCTGGCTGGTCCGCCAAGCAGCGGGGCACCGGACAGGTGTGCGTCTGCTTCTTCGGCGATGGCGCTGCCAATCAGGGGATCCTGTACGAGTCGATGAACATGGCAGCTGCCTGGAAGTTGCCGGTGATATATGTCTGCGAGAACAACCAGTACGGCCAGTTCACCCACACCAAGCGGGTGACCGGCGGGAACAGACTGGGAGCGAGGGCTGAGGCCTTCGGGCTTCGGGCGACTGAGACGTATGGTCAGGATGTGCTCTCGGTCTATGACACCATCGTGGAAGTGGTCGAGCGGGCGCGATCCGGCAAGGGCCCGGAGTTTGTGGAGTTCAAGACCTGGCGGTATGGCGGCCACCACGTGGGGGACCCTGGCAAGATCTACAGACCAGCCGAAGAGATCGATGAGTGGAAGAACAACAGGGACCCGATAAAGCTGTTTGCCAGTAAGCTTCTGGGCGACAAGCTGGCCGAGGCCGGCGAGGTCGCGGCCATCGACGAGGAAATCAAGCAGGAGATCGAAGCGGCGGTGGAGTTTGCCAAGTCCACCCCATTCCCTGAAGAGAGCGAGGTGGGTTTGTATGTCTGCCCAGATGCGTGAAATTACCCTGGCCGAGGCCATGCGCGAGGCGATAGCCGAGGAGATGAGGCGGGATCCAACGGTCTTCGTGATGGGAGAAGAGGTGGGAGCTGCCGGTGGAACCTTCAAGTCTTTCGACGGTCTTTTCGCCGAGTTCGGTCCTGAGCGGGTTGTCGACACCCCCATCGCGGAGAACGGCTACGTGGGCCTTGGGGTAGGCGCCGCCATGACCGGCATGCGCCCGGTCATCGATCTGATGTTCGGCGACTTCATAACCAACGCTATGGACCAGGTGGTCAACCAGGCTGCCAAGATGTACTACATGACCGGCGGCCAGGTAACGGTTCCCCTGACCATCCACACCGTTCTCGGAGCGGGGCGGCGTTCCGCCGCTCAGCACTCCCAGAGCCTGCAGGCCTGGTTTGCCCACATCCCCGGACTGAAGGTAGTGGTCTCCTCCACCCCCTACGATGCCAAGGGGCTGATAAAGAGCGCCATCCGATATGATGGTCCGGTGATCTGCTATGAAGACAAGATGATGTACAAGCTGAAGGGCTTGGTGCCCGAGGGGGAGTACACCATCCCGTTGGGTGTGGCGGACGTCAAGCGAGAGGGCACGGACCTCACCGTTGTTGCTACCTCGAGCATGGTGCAGGTGGCGCTGGAGGCTGCCGAGCAGCTGGCCGCCAAAGAGGGGATCAGCCTGGAGATTGTGGATCCGCGGACGGTTAGCCCCCTGGACATGGACGCCATCGCCGCTTCCGTGCAGAAGACCCACCGTGCGGTAGTGATGGATGAGGCCTACCAGTTCTTCGGCACCACCGCTGAGATAGCCTCCCAGATCGCGGACAAGTGCTTCGACTACCTGGACGCGCCGGTGAAACGGTACGGCGCTATGGACGTGCCGGTGCCGTTCAGTCCGGCTCTGGAGGATCTGACCATCCCCAACGTGGCCGGGCTGGTGAAGCTGGTGCACGAGCTGATGGAAGGAGCCCGGTAACATGGCCATCGAGATCGTGATGCCCCAGCTTGGCTTGACCATGACCGAGGGTATCGTAGTCAAGTGGCTGAAGAAGGTCGGCGACCAGGTCAAGAAGGGCGATGCCCTCTTCGAAGTGGAGACGGACAAGGTGACCCAGGAGGTGAACTCCCTGGAGGAGGGAATCCTGGGGGAGGTCTTGGTGGGTGAGGGGATTGCCGTGCCCATCGGCCAGGTGATCGCCTACCTGACGGCGCCGGGCGAGAAGGTGGCCGCCGTAGCGCGGGGCGACGGGGCGACGGGTTCCCCTCTCCCTATGGGAG
>DAHXJB010000039.1:0-2805 GCA_027372455.1 Chloroflexota bacterium
GGTTTCTTAGCGATATCCAAGGGAAAGCTCGACGAGCAAATGGTCTCAATCTCTATCAAGCTCCATAGAGCTCGATGAATCTACTGATATCGTTCTGCGGGCATCGGGTGATGGATCCGTTGCTCCTAACAGCCGCAAGTCCTGTACCTGAGTGGCGTGCTCCGTAGCAATCCCAAGGGGTAAGTGCTAGCAAGAGGAGTGGGATCCAGACAGGTGGGTACGGGTTGCCTGCCGGCGACTGCCTATGCCAGGGGCAGGTTGGGGGATACGTCCATGTCGAGGCCGTCGCGTTGGCCGGCCCGGAAGCGGTAGTAGCCGGCGCTTGCGATCATGGCGGCGTTGTCGGTGCAGAGGTAGATCGGGGGAATGTGCACCGGCACGGTCACTCGATCCTTCACCCTCTGGCGCAGGGCGAGGTTCGCGGCCACTCCCCCACAGATGGCTACCTGGCCAGCCTGGAACTGCTGGGCTGCCCTTGCCACCTTCGTCGACAGCACGTCCACAACTGCTTCCTGAAAGCTGGCCGCCAGATCCGCGACGGGCAGAGGAGTGTCCAGTCCCTGGACCGTTCGGAGCACGGCCGTCTTCAACCCGCTGAAACTGAAGTCGTAGCTGTCTCCCAGCCATGCCCTGGGGAAGTGAAAGGCGTTGCTGTTGCCGCCCTGGGCTGCTCGCTGAATGGCAGGCCCGCCCGGATATCCCACCCCGAGGATCCGAGCTACCTTGTCGAAGGCCTCTCCAGCCGCGTCGTCCAGGGTACTGCCCAACCGCCGGTACGCTCCATGGTCCGTCATCAGATACAGATCGGTATGTCCCCCAGATACGATGAGGCAGACGAGGGGAAAAGATGGCTCGGTCGAGGGTCCGTTTGTGATGATCCAGTTGGAGTAGATGTGACCCTCCAGGTGGTTCACACCCACCAGCGGTATGCCCTTGGCCATGGAGATCGCCTTAGCCGTGTTGACGCCCACGAGCAGCGATCCGGCCAACCCTGGGCCGCGGGTCACCGCTATTGCCCCGATCCTGGACCAGTCCACGTTCGCTTGCCGCAACGCATCCTCGATGGTGGGCATAATTGCTCGCAGGTGAGCTCTGGAGGCAACCTCGGGCATCACCCCGCCGTATTGGCGGTGCAGGTCGATCTGGGATGCGACCACATTAGATTCGAGATGGCGGCCATCGGTTACCACCGATGCCGCCGTCTCATCACATGACGATTCTATTCCGAGGATCCGCATTGTTCCTTTTCTCTCCCTCTCCCACAAGGGAGGGGTGGGGTGAAAGTTATCTTGGGGACACCCCAAACCCCGCCAGAGGGGCTCATGCCCCTCTGGACTCCCCTACTCAGAACGCAGCACCACTACTGCATGGGCGGCAGGTCGAAGCTGAACAGCGATTTCTGTGCCAGTAGATAGACTTTTCTGGCGGCCTCGTCCACGTAGAGGTCGCGCAAGTCTTTGAACGAGACGTTCTTGCCGTCGGCCTTGAACTGCCTCTGCAGCTTGCCGTCGGGGGAGAACTGGATCACCCTCTCCCCGGCAGTGTCCAGAAGATAGAGGGAACGGGTGTTGGCGTTTGCGAACAGCGCCTTGGCCCCCTTTATGGGGCCGTCCGGCATCGCACCACTGAAGTCCTCGGGGAGCCCTTCGCGACTGAACCTCTTGACGGTACCGTCACCTTGTAGGACGTACAGGTTGCCGTCCAGGGCGATGTCCACAGCCTTGGATAGATCCACCTTGGCCCTGGCGTCGACGATGGTGTAGGGCTCGCTCTCGTAGCCGTTCTTGGTTGGCGGGTAATAGAAGACCCCTTTCAGCTTGCTGTCCAGCAGATAGAGGCCACCCGCGAAGCCGCCGATCGCCTGGATATCCCCCCACTTCTGGCTCTCCGCGACGTCGATGCGCGAGAGCCCAGCCTTCGGGTCGTAGACGACAATAGATCGGCTGCTCTCCAGGGCAAACAGCGCCGGAGAGCTTCTCAGCTGGCCTGCCGGCATCCAGGTCATGTAGAGGAGATTGCCGACAGCGCTACCGTCTACCTTGTCGCCGCGCTTCACCACAACCTGATTCTTTCCTGGGTTTTCCACCCCTTTGCCGTCGGGGGTGAGGGTGTAGCTGTATATCCTGTTCAGACCATCGTCCAACACGTACAATGAATTGCCGTCCACCGTCAGCTGGCTGGGGTCGCCCTTGCTGTTGACGATGGCGCTGAAGTCCACCAGGGTGTTCACCTTGCTGATCCGCACAGTCTGGTCGATCTTGTCGATGCCGGCCCGGACGGCGGATGCCTGATCTCGGACGGAGGGGTCCTCCTTTGCCCGCAGCGATCGATTGAACAGATCGTACGACTGCGCCAGCAGTGCCCTGGCGGCCGCTGGATCGGCCGCGGAGGCGGCTTCAGTCCGTTTCTGCTGGGCCTCCTTGGCCAGGGCCACCGGATCGCCCAGCTGCCACGATCTGAAGGAGCTGAAGCCCAGGCTTCCCGCGACCACCACAATGGCAGCGAGCACAGCTATCAGAGCCAGCTTGCCTATCCAGGATGGAGGACCGTGCCGATCTCCCCAGCTCTGCGGCCCGGCCCTTCGCAGCCTGACCGAGGTCATCCCCACAGCCTCGAGGGGCGGCCCAGGCGGGTAGAGAGGGGCAGCCTTCTGCCGATTAGGCCGAAGCCGATCCCACAGGGAGGGGCCGAGATGAGCGGTCTTCTTCTCCTTCTTCGGCTTAGACGGCTGAGCCGCACCGTCCGGCTCCCGCGGCGATTTGGGCTTTGCCCTATCCACAACCCGAGTTGCCTTCGGTTCCGCGT
>DAHXJB010000067.1:0-2704 GCA_027372455.1 Chloroflexota bacterium
GAACGACCGCCCTGAATGGATCCATGAAGGCTAATCCTCACCTTTCCTCTTGTTTTCCAGATAGAGGTCATGCCGGTTGGCGCGTACGATACAGCAGCAACAGAGTGGTGGCAAGCGCAGCACGGACCGCTGGCACCACCAGTGCATTCCGTTAGAGAGCCGTTGGGGGCCACGCCTGCTCAGGGTGTGATCCCTCCAAAGGGGGAGGATTATGGAATGGACAGCCCGAAACTGGTTGATCGTGGCCGCTGCTCTGCTGCTGCTCACGGTTGGGGGCGGCCTGCTACAGGGGGCTGGGTTCGGCGGCGGCAGTGATGCCCTGCTGACGGTGGGCTGGTGGGTTGCTGCCATAGTGGCGCTGGTGGACGGGGTTCTCCGCTCCCTGGGTAGGTCCTCCCTCCTGGGTACCGGTAGGGGTATAAACCGGCTGCTTGCATTGGTCCAGATCCTCCTTGCGGTTCTCTTGATCAGGAGTCTCTTACCTCCAACCCCATGATCGCAATCCCCGTACTAAGCTGTGGCGCTGCTGCTGCTGATGCCGGGCTCCATGTACAGCACGGCACCCCTGCCTGGCGCTGAGGCGCTCTCGCTGGTGAACTACAATGGCGAAAGTCCCTTCTACGCCGACGGGTGACCCCAACGAGGGCGCCGGCGACACCCATACCCACACCCAACTCCCACGGAGACCTCACAGGTAGCCGGTGTGGCGGCGGCGGTGCCACCGATGTCGATAGTCTTGGCAGCGGTGTCTGCCGCGACCGCGCTGGGCACGCTGACCAGATACAGCCGCGGGATGATCATGGGGCTAAGTGAGGCAGGCGAGCGGGGGTCGACCGGCGGCCCGACCCTCACTCGCCTGCCCTAATCCGGCGAACAGGCTGCCCTAACCTACTTCGGCAGCGGGACTCCAGCCGGGAGGCCGGCTACCACCATGCCGATGCTTATCAGGATGGCGCTGAGAATGGTGACGATCACGCCGATCTTGGCGAGATCCTTGAAGCTGAAATAGCCATAGGCGTACGGCAGCACAAAGCTGGGGCTCTCGGTCACCAGGATGAAGTGGGTGGAGGCCGCGAAGCCCGCCGCCAGAGCCAGCGACAGCACCGGCAGCCCGTTCTGCTGGGCATAGGCGATGATGAAAGGCACGTTCACCGACGCCGCGGCGCCGAAGCTGGAGAAGCCCAGGGAGTCCACGGCCACCAGCGTCACCACGGCCAGCGGTTGCAGGGCCAGAGGGAGGGCGGCCATCGGCTTCATGGCGTTCTGGGCCACCCAGTTCGCGAGACCGCTGTTGGTGGCCGCGACGCCCAGGATGAAGCCGCCCACCACCAGCAGCATCGCCCCCCACTCGATCCCCTTCTCCATCTCACCCCACTTCTTGAACACCCCCACCCCGGGGAGGGTGACACCGGCCAGGATCAGGAGGGACACGAAGGCGATGGGGATCTTGGTCATGTCGCTGGTGAGCCAGAGCAGCACCGCCGCGAGGAAGACCACCAGCGTCGTCTTCTCAGCTGTACTCCATTCGCCCATCATCTTCAGTTCATGACGGACCGCATCCTTGCCGAAAGGAAGCTTCTTCATCTCCGGGGGGAAGATCCGCAGGATCAGCCACCAGGTAACGAGACCGATCACGATGAAGATGGGTGTGGCGATGGCCGTCCAGTCGAGGAAGGAAACCGACAGCTTGGCGTTCTTGGTGATGAAGCCCATGGCGATGATGTTAGAGCTGACTCCCGCGGGGGTGGAAACCCCTCCCAGGGTGGAGCCGAACATGATGGCCATCATCAGTGCCCTGCCAAGGTTGCTGAATCCCGGCTTGGCGTCCACGGTCCTGAGGAGGCCGATAACGAGGGGCAACATCATGGCGACCACGGCCACATCGGTGATGAACATTGAAATGACGAAGGATACCAGTAGGTACACCCCCACCACCCTGGTAACGTTAGTGCCGGAGAGGGATAGGAGGAGGTAGGTGATCCGCTTGCCCAGGCCGGAGGCGGTGAAGGCCAGGGAGAGCCCGAGCACCCCAACCAGGAAGGGGATCAGGGAGTCGCCAAAGCCCTCCTGGATCGTCTTGGCCAAAGGCATCACCCCGAGGGCATGTACCATCAGCGGCACCATGAGGGCGGTTATGGGGATAGGGAGGGCCTCTGTGACCCACCACATGACGGTGGTGATCATGATAGCCAGGGTCTTCACTGCTTCAGGCTTGAGGCCTGCCGGCGGCGGGACCACGGCTGAGATCAACAGGAGGACTATTCCTATGGCCAGAAACCCGGCCCTCTTGAGATTCTTGCTAGCGGTGCCGACCTGTGTTGAGCTGTTAATACCGTCTTCGCGAGCAGCCATCCCTCAATAATGCTCCTTCCATCAGTGATGATGTTGTGGGCTCATGCTTTCTCCCATAGGAAGCGCTTTCAGAAAAGGTTTTCTGTGGATCGGCATTGTAGACGTGCCCGCGGAACTTGTCAATAGCCCTGCCGGCTGCCGAAGATGGGGCTCGAGCCCCAATAGCCGCCCCTTCTGTGCATCGAGCCGCTCGTTGGGTTATCATCCTCTTTGGGAAGGCAGGGGCCGGCCTCATCTGAAGCCCGGGCAAGAGGGAGCTCCAGATCCCTATCCCAGGGAGAGCGCTTTGGTCCGAAAACGACGGCAGGCCCGAGGACGAGAGATGCAGAACGGGTTTGAGGCAGCCGAAACC
>DAHXJB010000068.1:0-10974 GCA_027372455.1 Chloroflexota bacterium
CACTTGATGGACGGACCACTAAAGCTGCCGGGAAAAGAAAGAGGGTGTGGAACTGGGGAACGCGCGGTGTCAGAGGTCGTGACCTCGCAGGGTAATCGAAGGGAGCGAAAGGCATGGAAGGTCGGCAGCAACAGCTGGGTCGATGGCAGGAGCCGGTGGAGCGGGCGCTAGCTGATCTAGCAGCCAGGGACGCCGTCCGCCGGCTGTGGGACCGAGATCCCTCCCTCTGGAAAGAGGATCCTCAGCATCAGGCGGAGATAAGCCAGCGATTGGGCTGGCTGACGGTAACCCGGACCATGCGGAGCCAGCTTGCGGATCTCTCCTCTTTCGCGAGAGAGGTCGCGCAGGCCGGCACTCGGCAGGTAGTGCTCTGCGGAATGGGGGGATCCAGCCTCTGTCCGGAGATGCTGCATCTCACCTTCGGCAGCGCCGCGGGCTACCCGAGGCTGCAGGTGCTGGACACCACCGACCCGGATGTGGTTTCCCATGTGGCCCAGCAGGCGGAGCCCGAGCACAGCCTCTACCTGATATCCAGCAAGTCGGGCGGAACGATCGAGGTGGATTCCCTCTTCCGCCTCTTCTTCGACAGGGCACAGGCCAGGCTAGGTGAGCGGGCGGGCTCGGCGTTCGCCGCGGTCACCGACCCCGGCACATCGTTGGAGCTACTTGGGGCGGATCGGCGGTTTCGGGGGGTCTTCCTCAATCCGCCGGATATCGGCGGCCGCTACTCGGCACTTTCTCTCTTCGGACTGGTGCCGGCCGCTCTGATGGGGCTGGATCTGGATCGCCTGCTGGAAAGCGCTGACAGGATGGCCATGGCCTGCGGCGTCGCGACATCCGCCGAGGCCAATCCCGGGCTCTGGCTGGGCGCGGCCCTGGGAGTCATGGCCGGAGCTGGCAGAGACAAGTTGACCCTGCTGTCCTCGCCCGGTATCGACAGCCTTGGGCTATGGGTGGAGCAGTTGATCGCCGAGAGCACTGGCAAGGAGGGCCGCGGGATCGTGCCCGTGGCCGGCGAGCCACTGGAGCCCGCGGAAAGCTATGGGGAGGACCGCTTCTTCGTATACACCCGCTTGGAGGGAGATGACAACACGGCCCTGGACAGGTTTGTGGCGGATCTGCGGAGGGTCGGCCAACCGGTGGTGACCTTCTCCCTGGGCGATCGATACGATCTGGCCAGGGAGCTTTTCCGGTGGGAATTCGCCACTGCCCTAGCGGGGGCGATCCTGTGGATCGATCCCTTCGATCAGCCCAACGTGCAGGAGAGCAAGGACAACACCGCACGGCTGCTGGCCGTCTACAAGGAGAAGGGCAGCCTTCCAACGGAGGAGGCGGACCTCGTCGAAGGGGAATTGAAACTGTACGGGATCAAGGAGAGCACGATCGCCGCTGCCCTCTCCAGCTTCCTCGCGCAGGCCCATCCGGGCGACTACCTGGCCATGATGGCCTATCTGGAGATGGTCGAGTCGAACGACAGGGCCCTGGAGGTCTTGCGGCGCCGTCTTCTGGAGCGGACCGGATTGCCAACCACCCTGGGTTACGGCCCCCGATTCCTTCACTCGACCGGCCAGCTTCACAAGGGTGGGCCCAACTCGGGGCTGTTCCTGCAGATCACAGCAGACAAGCGGGCGAAGCTGCCGATACCCGGTCAGCCGTACGATTTCGCCACCCTTCAGGCTGCCCAGGCGCTTGGAGATCGGCAGGCTCTGCGGGAACATGGCCGCAGAGCCCTCTCCATCCACCTGGGCAGCGACGTCCAGCGGGGGCTGGCCCGGTTGACGGCGGCGCTCGGCTGAGAATTGTGTCCGTCAGCTTTCCGGCATGCGTTGACCCCGGCGCCTGGCCATAAGTGGACCAGGCTGAGGCGCCCAAGGACGCGTTCCCTGTCCCCCGGAAACGTGACGCGCACCGTTCGCGATACGGCTCCTCGCGATTTGTGTGGCGTCTCGGCCCTGAAGGGCCGGGCTAACTGAGGCCTGGCCGATGCTCCTAGCCCGGCCGTTCACGGCCGGGGTCAAATCACCCTTCCCCGCGATGACCCTATCGCAACCGGTCTTTTGTGTCTGCTTCCCCCTTAGGTTATACTCCTTACACTTCACAGGAGGTGGCTATGAGCCGCTGGCGCCAACTCTCTTTGACCCTCGTAGTATTGATCGTAGTTGCTGGTAGCTCCTTCACCGCCGGGGTCACCGCCGAGAAAGACGGTCTTCTCCCCGGCGCCGTTCGCACCGAGCCCCCAGCGCTAGAAACCCAGTTCAGCGTGTTCTGGCAGGCCTGGAACCTGGTACAAGAACACTTTGTCGACCGCAAGGCCGTCGATCCCCGTACCATGACCTACGGGGCAATCGAAGGAATGCTCTCCTCGCTCGGGGACCCGGGCCACACCCGCTTTCTGACGCCCAACGAGGCCGCCATGCAGAGCAGCGACATGTCCGGCCAGTTCCAGGGCATCGGAGCGGAACTGGGCCAGAAGGACGGAATGCTCATCGTCGTCGCACCCCTGGACGGATCGCCTGCCCAGAAGGCAGGGGTGCAGGCCGGGGACGCACTGATGGCGGTGAACGGTCAGCAGGTGGCCGGAATGACGCTTGACCAGGTGGTTCGCTTGGTAAGGGGACCCGAGGGAACCAAGGTAACACTCACGGTGGTCCACCCCAGCTCGACGTCGACCACCGACATCACCATTGTTCGAGCCAATATAGAGGTACACCCGGTGAGCTGGGCGATGATCCCCGGAACGAAGGTGGCTGACCTGCGCGTCAGTCAGTTCTCTGCCAACACCAACCGAGACCTGCTGGCAGCCATCAAGGGCATCCGCGCGGCCGGTGCCACGGCGATGGTAGTGGACGTTCGTAGCAACACCGGCGGACTGCTCGACCAGTGCATCTCGGTCACCAGCCAGTTTCTTTCCGGTGGCAACGTGCTGATAGAGCAGGATGCCCAGGGGAATCGCAAGGCCCAGCCGGTTCAGCCCGGTGGACAGGCCACCGATATCCCCATGGTGGTGTTGATAAATCGGGGCACGGCGAGTGCGGCCGAGATCTTCGCCGGGGCTATCCAGGACGCCAACCGGGCCAAACTGGTGGGTGAGACCACATTCGGCACCGGCACCGTCCTATCCTCTTACCAGCTCTCCGATGGCTCCGCCGTGCTGCTGGGGACCAGCGAGTGGCTGACCCCCAAGGGCAGGCAGATCTGGAAACACGGCATCGAGCCGGATGTCACCGTAACGCTCCCGGCGAACGCGACCGCGCTCACCCCCGCCAACGTGCCGAACATGACCCCCGACCAGATCCGAGCTTCCACCGACACCCAGATGCTGAAGGCGCTGGAGCTGCTCGGTCAGAAACCTTAGAGAGAACAAGCCCCCCTTCCCCAGTGGGGAAGGGGGGGTTGAAGGGTTAGGTCGCTCCCTCTTACTGCCCCTGCGGCCTCTGTCCCAGAGTCACCTGCACCTGCATGGTCTGTCCGTTCCGTAGCACCTGCAGGGTCACCGTGTCACCCGGCTGGTGGCCGTTCAGCACGCGACCTAGGACCGACTCGTCCGTGATCGGCTGATTGTCTATCTGCTTAATGACATCCAGTCGCTGCAAACCTGCCGTGGCTGCCGGAGATCCCGGTACGACCTGAGCCACCACTATCCCCTGAGTATCCTGAATCCCGAGTTGTCGAGCGATGGAGGGGGTGAGAGCCGCGTAGCTGATGCCCAGGAACGGGTGCACAGCCTTGCCGGTGGAGACCAACTGCTGGGCGATAGGCTTGGCAGTATTGATGGCGATGGCGAAGCCGATCCCCTGGGCCTGCACCCCGGGCTCAGCCATCCCTGCCACCAGGGTGTTGATACCAACCACCTGGCCCTGCAGGTTCACCAGCGCCCCACCGCTGTTGCCGGGGTTGATAGAAGCGTCGGTCTGGATAACGTCGTACAGGTAGGGTCCCGATGCTCCGGTCTGCTGGTCGGGTGGCTCCTGCACCGATCGCCCCAGTGCGCTGACCACGCCTGCCGTCACCGTCGGCCCACCCGGGAGGGCCAGGGCGTTACCGATAGCCACCACCCAGTCGCCGACATGCAGCTGACTCGAATCCCCCAGCGGAGCCACCGGCAGAGTTTCTCCCGCCTTGGGAGTGATTTTCACCACCGCGAGGTCGGTCAGGGGGTCAGCCCCAACCAGCTTGCCATCGAAGGTACGGCCATCCGGCAGCGCCACGGTGAGGGTATCCGCGCCAGCCACCACATGGTTGTTAGTCAGGATATATCCCGCCGGATCGTAGATCACGCCGGAGCCCACACCGGTCTGCGGCGCCAGCTGATCGAGAGCGCTGATGGACTGCTGCCGAGAGGTGATCTGCACGATCGCCGGCTTCACCGCCTCAGCCACGTTTCGAACCGCGGATGCGAAATCCTGCGGAGTCTGCAGGGACGGGGCCGCCGCGGGGGCTGCCTTGGCCTGCACGGGTCCAGGCATCGTGATAGTGATCTTGGGCATCGCGAACTGGGTCTCAGTCCCAGGCAAAAGACCGAAGGATTGGCCACCAAACCAAACCATTGACGCTAGGAGCGCCGTTGCCAGGACTACCCCTAACCTCTTTACCATCTTACATCCTCCTCTGATGGAAAGCTGTCTTCCATCCATGTGGTTCTTGCATTCACCGTGCCCATTATCACCGGGAATTGTTAGAAGGGTATTATAAGCCGGTAAAAAGAGTGAGAAGAAGGGCAGTATGTGGAGGAAGAACTCCAGCGCCTTCATTCGGTGAAGACGATGCGCTAGAATCTAGTGCAGATGTGCCGAAGTTGCAACCTCCGCGGGATCATCTATGGCAACTGCTGAACTGGAAAACAAGGTCGAGACCCTGCCGGACAAACCTGGCGTGTACTGCTTCCGCGATGCGGCCGGCAGGGCAATATACGTGGGCAAGGCCCAGTCCCTTCGGAACCGGGTCCGCTCCTACATGCAGAGTCCAGATCTGCTGCCGGCCAAGACCCGGCGTATGGTGGAGAAGGCGGTGGATCTGGACGTAACCGTCACCTCCACGGCGGTCGAAGCGCTGATCCTGGAATGCAACCTGATCAAGGAGCAGCGCCCTCGCTATAACGTGAGGCTGCGGGACGACAAAAGCTACCCCTTCATCAAGGTCACCATGCAGGAGGAGTGGCCCCGTGTGTACTTCACCCGCGGGGTCTTCCGGGATGGCTCTCGCTACTTCGGCCCCTTCACCGATGCGAAGTCGGTGAGACAGACCCTGGACACCCTCAATCGGCTGTTCCCCTTCCGAAGCTGCCACCGGACGATCACCGGCAAGGACCCGAGGGCTTGCCTGGCCTACCACATCCACCGATGCACCGCGCCCTGCATTGGCGTAGCCGACCACGAGGAGTACCTGCAGGCGATTCGGCAGGTGGTGCTCTTCCTGGAAGGCAAGCAGGAGCGGATCATCGAGGAGATGCGCCGAGAGATGGAAATGGCCGCCGAGCAGCTGAATTTCGAGCACGCTGCCCGGCTGCGCGACCGGATCAGATCGCTGGAAAAGATCATTGAGAGGCAGAAGATCACTGCGGAGGAGGACGCTGCCGATCGCGACGTGGTGGGCCTCGCCTGCGGCAACGGCGCCGCCTGCGCTCAGCTCTTCTTTATTCGCAGCGGGAAGCTGCTGGGAACCGAGCACTTCGCCCTCGAGGGTACCGAGGACGAGAGCACGGCTCCCGTGCTGGCCTCCTTCCTTCAGCAGTTCTACGACTCGGCGGCCTACGTCCCTCCTCAGATCCTGCTCCAGGAAGATATCGACGACGCGTCGATGCTGGAGGAGTGGCTGGCCGAACGACGAGGCAGCAGGGTACAGCTGGTGGTTCCGAAGAGGGGCCAGAAGCACCAGTTGATCAAGCTGGCGATGGAGAACGCGAACCAGCAGTTGGAGATGCTGAAGCTGCGCTGGCTCAACGATACGCAGCGCACCGCGGGGGCCCTGGTGGAGCTGCGGGAGGCCCTTCAGCTGCCAACCACGCCCCACCGGATCGAGTGCTACGACATATCCAACATCCAGGGCACATCGGCCGTTGGGAGCATGGTGGTGTTCGAGGGCGGGCAATCCAAGAGCTCCGAGTATCGCCGCTTCAGGATCAAGACGGTGGAGGGCGCCAACGACTTCGCCATGCTGCAGGAGGTACTGCGGCGCCGCTTCAAACGAGCCATCGGCGTCGGAAACGGGGAGACGGAGGACGCGGCAACGCAGGGAGACGGAGACACGGGGAAGGGTTACCCTCTCCCCTTGGGAGAGGGTGAGGGTTCCAGCACTCCGCACCCGGTCGGGGGCGGGCGAGACGCCCGCGCTCCCAGTACCCAACACCCAGCACCCAGCACTCGGCACTCAGGGCTCAGCACTCAGTCCTCATCGGACGGCTGGGCGGCCCTACCAGACCTCGTGATCGTGGACGGCGGAAAGGGGCAGCTCAACTCCGCCCTCGAGGTGCTGGACGACCTGGGGCTGGCCAACTTGCCCGCCGTCGGGTTGGCCAAGGAGAACGAGGAGATCTTCCTGCCGGGCATCTCCCAGGGGCTGATGCTGCCCAGAAACTCCCAGGCCCTCTACCTGGTGCAGCGCATCCGGGACGAGGCTCACCGCTTCGCCATCACCTACCATCGAAAGCTTCGCAGCAAGCGCAGCTTCGGCTCCGCCCTGGACGACATCCCCGGCATTGGTCCGCGACGGAAGCAGGCGCTCATCAAGCAGTTCGGGACGGTGAGGGCAATCCGGGAAGCGAGCCTGGAGCAGCTGCTGGCGGTACCCGGGATGAGCCGCCAGGCGGCCGAGAAGATCAAGGAGCAGCTGTAAGGGAAGGGAGAAACTCCCCCTTCCCCTGTGGGGAAGGGGGATGTGGGTTAGGTCAGAACTCCCGTCCCGGTCTGGCCGGTATCCAGCAGGAGAGAGAGATCATCCACCTCGACGAGCATGGAGAGGCCGTGCTCCGCGAGGGTTCCGACCTTTGTAGCGCTGTTCTCCGCGAGGGTGGTTATCCGAAGCCTCATCGCCGTAACCTCCCAATCGCCGGCAATGGCGTAGGGCAGGGGAGCCGGCTCCTACGTCATCCCTTGGCCGACTCCAGGGCCAGGTCCGAGTCGACCATCATCTTCACCAGCCCCTCGAAGCTGACCGACGGCTTCCAGCCTAACTTAGTTTGCGCCTTCGTGGGATCCGCCAGAAGATGGTCGACCTCCGCCGGCCGGATGAAGCGGGGATCGGTGCGCACGTAATCCCGCCAGTTGAGCCCCACATGGCCGAAGGCAATCTCGCAGAACTCGGCCACGCTGTGGTATTCCCCGGTGCCAACCACGTAGTCGTCCGGCTCGGCATCCTGAAGCATCATGTGCATGGCCCGCACGTAGTCGGCCGCGTAGCCCCAGTCCCGTTTGGAGTCCAGGTTACCCAGCAGCAGCTCCTTCTGCTTCCCCAGCTTGATTCGAGCAACGGCATGAGAGATCTTGCGGGTCACGAACTCGAACCCTCGCCGGGGCGACTCATGGTTGAAGAGGATGCCGCTGCAGGCGAAGATGTCGTAGCTCTCCCGATAGTTGACGGTGATGTAGTGGCCATACACCTTGGACACGCCGTAGGGGCTCCTGGGATGGAAAGGCGTTTTCTCGTTCTGCGGCATCTCGCGCACCTTGCCGAACATCTCGCTGGAGCTCGCCTGGTAGAAACGAATGGAGTTGTTGCGGCTGCCGTTCCGCTTCCCGCTGCCCCCGACAATCCGGATGGCCTCCAGCATCCGAAGAACCCCCAGACCGGTGATCTCACCGGTCAGCTCCCCCTGGTTCCAGGAGAGGGGCACGAAAGAGATGGCGGCAAGATTGTAGACCTCGTCCGGCTTGGTGTACTCCAGGGACCTCACCAGCGAACCCTGGTCCAGCAGATCGCCCAGAACCAGCTCCATATCTGGGATGAGCTGCTCGAGCATCTCGCGCTTGGGGTTGTTCTGGCCCCGGATGAGGCCGTAGACGTTGTAGCCTTGCTGGAGCAGGTATTCCGCCAGATAGGTTCCATCCTGCCCAGTGATCCCGGTGATCAGGGCGGTCTTCAAGTGACCCTCCTTATTCTTACGCACCTCGACGTGGTCGCATCGCGGAAAGCGGGTCCAGGGCACCCCACCGCAGCGGGCGCAGCACCATGCCTGGGTGCCCCCCGGCACTAGACATGCGCCCAGTGGCGGGCGGCGGGGCACAAGCGTGACGCTGTACTCGCTCGCATCACGTGCCCAAAAGTATCGGATTTGCGGAACGACGCACTAAGCCCGGACTAACCGGGACGAGCGAGGATAATGCATAGATGGTCCGCTACATTATACGAGGAGCGGAACCATGTCAATGATGGCTCCCAGAAGGAGAAACCCGGGGCGATTATAGCGCAGACCGGCCGGCTTGTATTGGATCGATCCATACCTGAGATTGACTTCTCGTTCTGGCCTCGTATACTACATGCTAGCAGACAGGGTTGTCTGCGATCCGCAGATTGATCTACTCTTGTAACAGCCGGCTCCAATCCACAGAACAACAGAGTGGAGGGTCAAGTGATCACCGTGGAGGTATGGCTGTACGGCCCGCTAGCCCAATACGCGGGCGACCAGAGTCAGGGCGGCTACGCTCACCTTCTCCTGCAATTCCCCGACGAAGCGCGAATGGGAGATCTGCTAGAGCGTCTTGGCATGCCACTGGAGGAGAAAGGCATCACGTTCGTGAACGCCCAGCTCACCGACATGCCTGGCCTCGCGGCCGATCTGGAGCTGGCGTTGCGGGACGGCGACCGCGTGGGCTTCTTTCATAAGCGCAGCATGTGGCCCTTCCAGTATCGGCACGGCGCCGATTTGAGCCCACAGCTGAAGGAGGCGATGAATCGAAGGGAGGGGGGAGCGTTGTCCCACTCCTACACAAAGAGCATCGGCATGCGGGTGTAAGCGCCGCGTTGCTCAACCCCAAAGTCTGGACATTTTGTGGGCAACGGCCAGAGCCGGCTGCCCCGTCCATATCAGACCATAGTTCCGCGAGGAGGTGGTGCCCCAGCCCTCAGAAGAGCCAAATATCTCCACAACCGTCGGGTGAGTCATTTTCTCTTGACTTGGAAAGAGTACGTTTGCTGAAGGAGGCAAGCCAAAATGGCGAAGTTCCTGCGCGTCAACATGACCGACGGTACGGCCAGGTACGAAGAGGTACCGGATAAGTACCGCCAGATGGGCGGCCGGTGGCTGACCAGCACTCTCACAGCCGATGAGGTTCCCCCCACGGCCCATCCCCTGGGGCCTTACAACAAGGTGATCTTCTCGCCCGGCATCGTCACGGGCATGTCCGCTCCCACCTCCGCCCGCATCTCCGTGGGCGGCAAGTCCCCCTTGACCGGTGGCATCAAGGAGGCCAACGCCGGCACACGCTGGGGGCAGCAGGTGGCCCGACTGGGGATCAAGGCGATCATCGTGGAGGGGCAGCCCGCTCAGAAGGGTAAGATGTTGGGTCTCCACGTCACCAAGGATGGCGCCACCTTCTTCGATGCCGACGAGTTCGCTCGCCAGGGGCTGTACGAAGTTTACCCCAAGATGATCGACCGATTCGGCAAGAAGGCCGACATCATGGCGATCGGGGCAGCGGGCGAGTACCTGATGACCAACGCGGGCGTCTGCTTCAACGACCAGGAGGGGCGGCCGGCCCGATACGCCGGTCGAGGCGGCCTGGGGGCGGTACTCGGCTCTAAAGGATTGAAGTTCATAGTTGTGGACAGCTCCGGCGCTCCCGCCTCGATCCCCATCGCTGATGAGCCCCTGTTCCAGCAGGGTCGCAAGAAGATGACCGAGGCGCTGCAGAGCCACGACATCACCAAGCCGAAGGGCGGCCTCAACACCTACGGCACCGCCGTGCTTGTGAACATAATGAATGAGGCGGGCGGCTTCCCGACCCGCAACTTCTCCTCCGGAAGGTTCGAGGGTGCGGCCGCTATCTCCGGTGAGGCGGTCTTCGAGGGCAACAAGCAGCGGACCGGGAAGGAACTATACAACCACGCCTGCAGTCCCGGCTGCATCATCCAGTGCTCCAACGTCTGGCACAGGTCCGACGGCAGCGAGCATGTCTCCTGCCAGGAGTACGAGTCGGTCTGGGCCTTCGGGGCCGACTGCGGCATCGACTCCCTGGACACCACCGGCGAGCTGATCTGGCTGGCCAACGACATAGGCCTCGACACCATCGAGGCGGGCGTGACCCTGGGCGTGGCCATGGAGGGCGGGCTTGCCAAATTCGGCGACGGCGAGGCGGCGATCCAGCTGATGAAGGAGATCGCCAAAGGCTCGCCCATCGGACGGATCCTGGGCAACGGCGCGGCCTTCACCGGACGCGCTCTCGGCGTGGTGCGGATCCCGACCGTGAAGGGCCAGGCGATGCCAGCATACGAGCCTCGCGCGGTCAAGGGGATAGGCATCACCTACGCCACCGGCACCATGGGCGCCGACCACACGCAGGGTTACACCATAGCCCCGGAGATCCTGGGTGTCAGCGGCAAGTTGGATCCCTTTGCCACCAACAAGGCGGAGCTGTCGCGGAACTTCCAGGCAACGACCGCATTCATCGACAGCTCGGGGCACTGCCTCTTCATCGCCTTCGCCATCCTGGACATCGCCAGCGGCTTCGAGGGTATGGTGGAGGAGTGCTCGGGGGTCGCCGGCACGAACTGGACGGCCGACGACATAGTGAAGATCGGTTTCGACATCGTGAAGACGGAGAGGCAGTTCAACCTGAACGCGGGCATGACTAACCTCGACGACCGGATGCCCGAGTTCATGAAGTACGAGCCGCTTCCGCCACACAACGTTGTCTGGGATGTGACCGACGCGGACCTCGATTCGGTCCACGGAGCCTAAGCAGCAAATGTAGCGCCCAAGCTTCGTACCGCCACACTCAAGGGGAGAGATCGACCGAGCGCAGCGAGGGCGGGTGAGGGTTG
>DAHXJB010000055.1:0-5475 GCA_027372455.1 Chloroflexota bacterium
ATGGTGGGTCTGCAAGTGATCTTCGGGCCGGACAATACCCAACAAAGAGATAACAAGTGCACGCTGAAGTGAAGCGCGTCCCTGTCAGCGTGATTGAAGGATCTCTCGCCACCTGTTCCCAGCCGGGTTTCGGGTTGAGACCGTCCCAAAGTGGGTAACGGCGTTGGTTGGCCTGGCGCGGCGCTAAAGCGACCGTGCTAAAAGAGCGAAGCGCACTGAAGGCGCTAGCTCCCATAGTCAGCCCCTTCAGCGGGCTTTGCTCTTTCAGCCCTGCGGCTTTAGCCCAGGGCAAAGCCGAGCGCCACGACCCCCTGTGCTTACTCACTTTGGGACGGTCTAGTCGGGTTGCACTGGAGGTCTGCCGGCACGGAGCTTGCGTAGGTAGTGACTTTTCACCGACGAAGGTCAAGGGAGGTGCAACGAATGCACAGAATGAGGTGGGTTCTAGCGATGCTGCTCGCCCTGCTGCCCTTCTTCGGCATGATTCCTCCACGCACGGCCGAAGCGGCACCGCGAGCGGCAATCGCGACAGACCATGCCGCGGTGAGGACCGGGCCATCCACCAGCGCGCCGAGCGTGGACCAACTGGACCCGGGTGACGTCTTTGGGGTTGTCGGCACGGTGGAGGGCGAGCAGGTGTCCGGCGAAAACGGGGTCTGGTTGGCAACGGATCAGGGGCACTACGTCTATTCGGGCGTGGCGACGATGCAGAGCGCCGGCGCCAGCTACATAGACGTCGACCGCGAGACGCACACCGCGCTGGCCATCGAGGATGGGACCATCGTCCATAGGGCGCCGGTTGTTCTGGGGAGGCCGGGTTGGAGAACCCCGGTGGGGGCATTCACGATTGTCGACCAGGTCGCGAGCGAGACGATGGATTCCACTGAGCTGGGGATCCCCGTCGACTCGCCGGGCGGATTCAGCTACCCTCACGTTCTGTACGTGCAGTATGTGGACGGTGGGTTTGCCCTGCACTACAACTACTGGGCGCCGGCGAGCGACTTCGGCCACGCGGATTCCAGCCACGGCTGCGTGGGGATGCAGCTGTCGGACGCCAAATTCTTCTGGGACTTCGCGTACGTCGGGACGCAGGTCTTCGTTCACGACTGAGCTAAGTTCGGTATAGCTTCTAGGGGCGGCTCGCGAGCCGCCCCTGCAGCGCGCATTCGACCGCGCGGGCTTGACTCGTACTGCTCGCCGGAGTATTATTATTGGGCATAAGCTCATAACGCGAAGGAACGAAGTTGGTTAGACCTCGAAAGCTCAGGCGAGTGGCTCTGCTGCCTGGGGCCACCTATTTCAAGCCCCAAGGGATACCTCTGCGGTTGTTGGAGGAGGTACGGCTCTCCGTGGACGAGCTGGAGGCGCTCCGTTTGAAGGACGTGGAGGGCTTGGAGCAGGAGGAGTCAGCAGCAGAGATGGCCATCTCCCGCCAGACCTTTCAAAGAGTTCTGGAGGAGGCTCACCGCAAGGTGGCCGAGGTGCTGGTGATGGGGAAGGCACTGCGGATTGAGGGAGGGGACTACGAGCTATCCCCGATGAGGTTCCTCTGCCGGCAGTGCGGCCATAGCTGGGAGCAGCTGCTCTCAGGCGGTGTTCCCGTGGCATGCCCAAGCTGTGAGCGGAGAGCGAGGGGTCCCTTTTCGCGCGGCCGGTGCTGGCCGCAGGGCAAGATTGCCAATAGTAGTTTAGAAACGAGGCAGGTTGCAGGGATGAAGATCGCGGCGATATCCGACGATGGCAAGAGCATGAGCATGCACTTCGGTCGCGCCCAGCTGTACGTGGTGGCTGAGGTGCAGGACGGGGTGATAGTGAGCCGGGATGTGAGGTCCAAGGCAGGACATTACACGTTTGGGGACCATCCGCACGAGGAGCATTCCGGGGTTCCGCATGGCTACGACGCCTCGTCGCAGCACAAGCACTCCCAGATGGCGGCGAACATCGCCGACTGCCAGGTGTTGCTGGCCGGCGGGATGGGATACGGGGCCTACGACAGCCTGAAGAGCCACGGGATCGAGCCGATCATCACGGATATTCGTGATGTGGATCAGGCCTTCCGCGCCTACCTTGATGGGACCATTCGGAACCTGATGGATCGGCTGCACTAGACTCTGACAGTCGTAAAGAGACGGCGAAAGGCGATCTCCTTTCATCTTGGACGATGCCGACCCCGATGGCAACATCGGGGTCGGCGATTCTTGATCGATGTCCACTTGGCCTTATCCCTGCTGGGGGCTCGAACCCATGGAGCGCAGCCTCTCCAGCTTCTCACGTACCCCCTGTGCCTCTGCCTCCAGCTCCTTGAGGTAGGCCTCGAGCTCGCCGATCACCTCAGAGCGACTTCTGAAGCGGCGACGAAAGCCGGATGGCTGCTCTGCACCGTAGAATGGCCAGCCATGGCGACATGCGCCATGATGGTGGTGCTCGTGTCCCCCTTCCCAGCCCCAGCCGACCCCCTCGTGGTACGGACCGCCGTGGCGGCACTCAAACGGGCCATGCCCGTGATGCTGGTGCTCGTACTCCCCTTGCCACCCGCAGCCACACCCCTCGTGGTGATGAAACCCGTGCATGGGCATACCTCCAATTCTATCTCCGCGTCCAACAGAGTAGTTGACTCATGTTGATACAGATGGTCCAGAACGACCGCTGCTCGGCCCGGGGCTCGCGGTGGCTCGTCCCCGAGCCTCGGCGTCGGCTGATGCAGGTAGCTTGCCAGGCGGAGCAGTAAATGCGGTGAGCGGAGTAGTTATCTCTGGACGGCGGACACAGCGCGGCCGTCGAGAGCGTGGCGGCATGTCGGGGAGTCGAGGAGCGAGGCGCTCAGGGCTGCTTCTGAAGCGTGGCTTGGATCGCTGCCGTTAGCTGTTCCCTCTTCATCGGCTTGGGAACGAATGCCCCCGCGCCTAGCCGCTGAGCTTTCGGCACAGCGTCCAGATCGGTTGAGCCGGACATGAGGACCGCTTTCAGACCCGGCCGGATCTCCAGGGCACGGCGGTAGGTCTCCAGCCCATCGATTCCGTTGGGCATTATCATGTCGAGCAGCAGCAGGTCGACCTGGCGACCGGCAAGGAAGGAAAGAGCTTCCTCGCCACTGGCCACCGTGTGGAGTTGATGACCTGTGGCGGCGAGCAGCCTGCCGATCACCTCGAGCTGGCGGGGGTCGTCGTCCACAATCAGGATCGACCTCTGCTCTGGAGTGGGATGGGTTGGTGGAAGCTCCGTGAATGGCGCTTCGCGATATACCGGCAGGTAGATGCTGAAGGTGGTGCCGTTGCCTTCTTCGCTCTCGAAGTCCACATAGCCGTGGTGGTCCTCGACCACTGCCTGAACGATGGCAAGGCCCAGCCCTGATCCCCGTCTGTGGTTGGACACTTTGGTGGAGAAGAAAGGATCGAACAGATTGGCTCGGATTTCCGGACGAATACCTGGCCCGCTATCTATGACCTGCAGACGTACGTACTCTCCGGCGTCGACTCGGTTGTACCTACCGAATGGCTTGTCCAGGTAGACGTTATCGGTCACCAGGGTGAGCCTGCCGGAGTCGCCCATCGCCTCTCTCGCGTTGGAAATCAGGTTGTTCAGCACTCGCTGCAACTGCTCCGTGGATCCGCCAGCCGGCATGAGATCTTCCGCCAGCAAGCAGTCCACAGTCAGGGAATCGGGAAGGTTGCGGAGAGTTCGTGTTGAACTGCGGAGTATATCGTTCAGATCGACGGCCTCGACCTTCAGCAGACCCCTTCTGCTAAGAAGCAGCATGTCACTGCTGATGCAGGCCATCTGACGGGCCGCTTCTAGCATCGCGTCGCAGTACTCGACGGCCGGGTGCATCGGCGGCAGTTCGGACTTCATCAGACTCGGGTAGCCGACCATGGGGCCAAGCAGGTTGTTGAAGTCGTGAGCAACCTGCCCTGCCACCCTGCCCGCGATCTCCAGTCGCTGAGCGCGCACCAGCCTTGCTTCCATCTCTTTCTGTTCGGTGATGTCGGTACTGAGGGTCAGCACTGCCCAGGAGCCATCCACGTCGCGGAAGGGATACCCGCGAATGCTGTAGATCCGACTTCCGGGGACGGCCAACTGCCTCTCCTGGGTGGTCCTCGTCTCCAAGGCATTGAGCGGGACGCACTGCTCGCAAGGAGCCGTTCTGCTGTGGATCACCTCGTAGCAGGGTCGATTCCCCGGCTCACCAAAGAGGTCCAGGAAGTATCGGTTTGTGAAGCGGATGCGGTAATCGGCTCCTATCACGAGCACGAAGCCGGGTATCGCGTTCAGGATAGCAAACAACCTCTCGCGCTCCACAGCCAGGGCCTGTTGACATCTCTTCTCGTCCAGCGATTGGCAGGGAACGGGAACCCTGTCGTAGAAACGGCGAACGCTCTCCACTTCCGACTCGAGAAAGCGGGAACGGCGGTCTGCCGCGGAGAGGGCCTGTTTCAGCCGTGTGACCTCCTGTCGGAGGAGGAGAGGATCATCCCCTGAGCCATCTACCGCCGGACTCTCTGACATGAAGAGAACCTCCAGTGGCCGCAGGCGCGAATCGAACAGGGCAAGAGCAAGCCCATCATCGGACGCGAGGGAAGCAAGCATCCAAGACACCGGACAGAACTGGTCGCGGGATCGCAGGCAATATGGGATAGCAGGACAGCTGGATGGGTTCACGGATCGCGGGATGGTTCTGATTCTGCAAGTAGTAGAGGCTCGCTCTATTCTACCACGTGAAGGGCCTGACGGAACTCTATATCAATGTAAGAAAGTTGTGAGAATGGCCCGAGAATTCCAGTAAAGGGCTGGAGGAAAAGGGCAGGCTCGCGGTGATCGCAATAGGATGGATTGGAAGGGGTGTTGATGCACAGCGTGGGCTGCCTACAGGGCCAGAATGTAAAGGGCGGCCGGGTCCGGCGCCTGAACTGAGGGCAGCAGCGCTACTCGTCGCCGATACCGAGGAGCCTACGAGCGATCTCGGCATTGTCGATCTGGTAGCTGCCGTCTTCAACAGCCTGTTGTAGCTGCTTGACCCTATCCTCTCGAACGTCGGGGGCCTCATCGACGGCCTGACTGAGGCGGGAGATGAGGCGGGCCTTTTCCGCGAGTGTGGGCTCGCCGGCAGCGTCGGGCGAGGGGATCTCCTGGTGGGACCGGGCAACGTCACGGGGAGTGCTACGGCGCGCGGTCCTGGAGATTCGGTCCTGCGAGGCCGGTCCGACTCCGGTGCGCTCTATCCTGTCCATGCTGCGGCCCCTTGGCTTCGTGATAGATCGGCTTATCGCGGCGACGCAACTTTACCACTTCCGGCGGGGGCGCGCAACAGGGGTAGAACTGTGCAATAGAAGGAACGGGATGAAGCCGAGGATGACGCTGAGAATGCTGATGCCGCTGACCTGCTCTTTGACAAAACCCTTCTGCTTCTTCGACCGGTCGTACATGCTGGAGCCCATAGTGCTCATTATCAGCACCAGGCTTCCATCCTGCAGCGCAAAG
>DAHXJB010000069.1:0-9710 GCA_027372455.1 Chloroflexota bacterium
AACCTGGGGAACAGCGGAGCGGTGCAATCCTTCGAGGCCAGGCCGGACACCCAGTTGGATGCCTGGACGGATACCAAAGGGGACGTATCGCCGCACTATGGGGCTGCATACCTATTCATCAGCTACTTCCTGGACCATTACGGCGGGTACCAGGCTGCGTCGGACCTGCTGACGGGGGTTACCCGAGGGCCTCAGACCTTCGACAGTTTCCTCGCTCGTGACGGCTACGGGCTCACCTTTGAGGACGTGTTCAAGAATTGGGTCGTGGCCAACTACCTGGACGAATCCAACGTGGCGGATCCCCGTTACCACTATTCGAAGCTACAGGTGAAGCTGCCCGACACCGAACGAATCACCTCCTCCACCAACTGGCGAGATCGCACAGTGCACCAGTTCGCCGCCGACTACATCTCCCTCTCTGGCCCCTGGAAGAGCGCCACGATCCACTTCCAGGGCGATCCAAGCACCCGGGTGATTCCCACCACCGCTCACGGTGGCAGTTCGTACTGGTGGAGCAATCGTGGCGACCTGGTGGACACCAAGCTGACGCACGTGTTCGACCTGCGCGGTCTCAGCCAGGCCACCCTGAACTTCTGGACCTGGTATGACCTGGAAAATGGCTACGATTATGGCTACGTCATGATCTCACGGGATGGTGGGTTCACATGGTCCACCCTGGCCACCCAGGACACCACCACCGACAACCCCAACGGCAACAATCTGGGGAGCGGGTTCACCGGGAAGAGTGACAAGAGCGGCGCGGGCGCCTGGAAGCAGGAGTCCGTCGACCTCACCCCCTACGTCGGTGACGTGGTTGTGCTCCGGTTCGAGCAGGTGACCGACGATGCCTACAACGCCCCCGGTTTCGCCGTGGACGACATCTCGATACCCGAGCTGGGCTATTCCAGCGGCGCAGAGAACTCCGACGGCGGCTGGTTTCCCGAGGGGTTCGTGCGGACCGACGGGCAGCTGCCGGAGCCGTTCTCCCTGCAGCTGATAAAGTTCGGTGCGGAAGGGATCAGTGTGGAGCAGCTGCCGGTGCCCTCTTCCGACGGGGCGGACGTTGAGATCCAGAACCCCGATGGCCGGCTGGAGAAGGCGGTGCTGGTGGTCACGGCCCTCAGCCGCTACACCACCGAACCGGCGCACTACCGCTACCAGGTGGAGACGAGCCTGTAGGAGCCGGCTCCTGCCGGCGACCTCCCTCTCGCTGGTGGGCAGGTTGCCCCGAAGGTGCCGGTTGTGTTTGCTGCCCGATGGGGCGGTATGGTAGAATCCATGATGTAATCGGGGCGTAGCGCAGCCTGGTTAGCGCGCAGCGTTCGGGACGCTGAGGCCGGTGGTTCAAATCCACTCGCCCCGACCACATGGCCCGCCGGGAATTCCCCGGCGGGCTTTTCTTGTTGACCTGCTTGTTCGCAATAGCTGGCCGGTGAACCTTGTCCTGCCCTGCCTGCATGCCGCAGGAGCTAATAATACCCATATTCTGCTGTCACCTACCAGGAGAGTACCGCCCCCCGAATCCGTGGGTTGGTGGTTTCGGGGGAGTTGAGAAGGGCGAGACGGGGACATGTCGAGGGACTTCCGGCGGCCATTCGCGCGGAAGGGTGGTATGTCCGGGTGTAGATGGCCGGTCAGTCGGTGTAGCGCGGGCTATGGCAGGACTACCCAAGCTGGAGGAGGCTAGCCAAGTGAGGCATTGGGCACGGCCCGGCCACGCCGTTGCTAGGGCGAGGTCGGTGATGCTGGCCAGCGAGATGGATTCGGCCGAAGCTCAGGCCGAGGACCATGCCAGGAGGCGCACCCTGGCCCGCGGCGGCCCCAGCCTCTCGAAGAGATCCCTCGCCACCTTCATCATCCTCTGCCCAGCATGGCTTACCAGCTTGCCCATGTGGGTGAACACCAGGAACCGCAGCCGTTTGGGCCTGGCATGGCGCATCTCGGGGGGCAGGGCCGCAGCCTTCAGCAGTTCCAGCAGATTGTAGGTCAGCACCTGCAAGCGGAGCCAGGCGGCGTTAGCCCCGAACTTCCCGCTGGGGTACACCCCTCCCGCCAGCTCATCCTTGATCACCCGATGGATCTGCTCGATGGTCCCAGCCTTGCCCCGTTGCCATCGGAGCAGTTCTTCTCCCCCTAGCTCCCACCGATTGCTCACCACCGCGAAGTGGCGCACCTCCTTCGTGTCGGCCCCATCGTCGACGAGCAGCCCCTG
Organism: Chloroflexota bacterium; assembly: GCA_027372455.1. GTDB lineage: Bacteria > Chloroflexota > UBA6077 > UBA6077 > UBA6077 > JAJYNT01. Next base: position 2,213 of record DAHXJB010000069.1, read on the forward strand.
AGCGGGGCGGGCCCGCACCGCCACGTACCGATACACCGGCACCGCTTTGGTCTCCACCTTGCGCGATGGCACGTAGGCCACTTCCGCCCACTCCCTCACCTTCCCATCGGCTTCCCTGGCCCAGTAATGCCAGTCTTCGGCACCCAACTTGCCGATCTCAGCCCGTAACCGCGCACTCCTGTTTTCGATACTCTGGTATGGCCCACTTTGATCATCAGGAATGGCCCACGAGCGATCACGAAAGTGGCTACCCTGAGCGTGTCAGGAAGGCACGCGAGGGGGGCCGATGCGAAGGAGAAGAGCGAGCGTGGAGCTGTTCGAGGAGATCAGGAGAGAGTACGAGTTCGGGGTGGGCACGATCCAGGGGGTAGCCCGGAAGTTCGGAGTACACCGGCGGATGGTGAGGGACGCACTGGGGAGCGCTATTCCGGCAGAGAAGCCAGCGGCGAAGAGAGAGCGGCCACGACTCGGGCCTGTGGCCGACTTCATCGATGGGATCCTGGAGGCGGACAGGAAGGCACCGAGGAAGCAACGCCATACGGCCCATCGGATCTGGGTGCGCATCGGGAAGGAGTATCCGGAGTGCGTTGTGGCTGAGTCGACCGTGCGCCGGTATGTTCGCGAGCGCAAGGCTGCGATGGGGCTGGCATCCCGAGAGACCTTCGTGCCGCAGAGCTACGACTGGGGGGAGGAGGCTCAGGTCGACTGGTACGAGGCCGAGGCTGAGCTCGGCGATGATCGGGGCAAGTTGCAGGTGTTCGTCCTGCGCAGCATGGCGAGTGGGGCTGCCTTCCACCGAGCATACCAGCGGGCGACGCAGCAAGCCTTCCTTGATGCCCATCAAGTAGCTTTCCACTACCTCGGCGGAGTCTTCCGCCGTCTTCGATACGACAACCTGCCCGTTGCTGTGAAGAAGATCCTGCGGGGCTTTCGTCGGGAGGAGACGGCTCGCTTCATAGCCTTCCGCTCCCACTGGCGCTTCGAGTCCGAGTTCTGCAACCCGGGGGAGGGCCATGAGAAGGGAGGGGTGGAGAACGAGGTGGGCACCTTCAGGCGCAACCACTGGGTGCCACTTCCCAAGGCAGCCAACCTGGCGGAGTTGAATGAGATGCTCACTAACGCCTGCCGAGAGGATGAGGCGCGGGTGCTATCTGGGCGGCAGGAGAGCGTGGGCTCGGCGATGCTGACCGAGAGAAGCCACCTGCTGCCGCTTGCCGAGGAGGACTTCGATCTGGTGGAGAGGGCCTTCCCTACCGTGAATGGCTTCGGCTGCGTGAAGGTTCGCACCAACGCATACTCGGTGCCCGTGGACGCCGGCAGGACGGTCGAGGCGAGGATCACGGCGAGCCACGTGGATCTCTGGTACGAGGGACGATGCGTCGCCAGCCACGAGCGGAGCTACGGACACCACCAGGAGATCCTCGATCTTGAGCACTACCTGGACATCCTGGAGCGTAAGCCCGGGGCTCTTGCGGGCAGCAAACCCCTCGCGCGGTGGAGAGCGGCGGGGAGATGGCCGGCTGTCTACGACCGGCTGTGGGAAGAGCTCATGGAACGCCATGGGCGAGGGGATGGGACCAGGCAGATGATCGAGTTGCTGATCTTGGGACGCAAGTACGGCCAGGATAGGCTGAAGGCGGCTGTGGAGGAGGCGTTGGCCCTCGGCTGCACGGACAGCTCGGCGGTGGCCTACATACTCAGTGCCAAAGAGACGCACCGGCCGACGCCCGTCCCGTTGGAGGATCTCGGCACCCTGGTCGCCTTCGAGCGGCCTCTGCCGGAAGTCGGCGACTACGACCGGCTGCTGCAGGCGAGGCGGGCACGATGAGCCAGATGACCGTGAGGCTCCAGGAGATGGCCGTGAGGCAGCATTGCAGAAGCCTCCACCTGCCGACGGTGGCGGGACAGTGCGCTCGCCTGGCGGAGGAAGCCGAGCGCGAGCATCAAGGATACCTCGGGTATCTGGAGGCGCTATTGGGCGTAGAGATCGAGGAGCGGGAAGCAGGCGCCGTGCTTCGGCGGATCAAGGACGCCCATCTGCCGAAGGTGAAGACGCTTGAGGAGTTCGATTTCGCCCAGGCGCCGGTGATCTCAGCGACGAAGATCCGGGAACTGGCCGAAGGCGGCTACATCGAGCGAGCCGAGCCGGTGGTGTTCATCGGGGAATGCGGGACTGGTAAGACGCATCTGCTCACGGGGCTGTGTGTCGCGGCCTGCAGGCAGAGGCGTCGAGTGCGCTTCACGACGACGACAGCCCTCGTCAACGAACTGGTGGAGGCCAAGGAGCAGCTAGCTCTGCGTCGAGTGCTCTCTCGCTGGGAACGCTACGACCTGATCGCCATAGACGAGGTGGGATATGTTCCCCTGGCGGAGGAAGGAGCGGAGCTCCTCTTCCAGGTGATCGCCGACCGCGCAGAGAGGGCGGCTCTCATCCTGACCACCAACCTGCCCTTCTCCGAGTGGACGAGCGTGATCCCCAACGCCCGGCTCTGCAAGGCGCTACTGGACCGCATCACCGACCGGGCCCACATCATCGAGACGGGCACCGAGTCGTACCGGTTCCGTCGGACACTGGAGAGGCGAGGTAGGTCGGTGCCCAAGGGGGCAGATGGAGGGAGGGATGGCCATGACTGATCCCCTCGCCCGCACCACTTGCGCCCTGTCCGACAGCACCTGCCCGTCGCGTAACGATGGCGTAACGATGACTCTGAGCGTCTGTCCAATCTGCGGGACCGCCTTCTCTCCGACGGGACGGCGCCGCTTCTGCTCGGATGCTTGTCGCCAGGCTGCTTGGCGGAATCGTCGCCGGCTCGCAGCGCGAGCCGAGACCTGTAGCCACCACTCCGCCCAGACGACCTTGCCGCCGTTGTCGAAGGGTGATCCCCGCTCAGGGATAGTCTACGAGTGCCCGTCGTGTGGAGTGCGCTATCTGGGCCAGCAACGCTGCCCGGACTGCCAGCTCTTCTGTCGGAGAATCGGCCCTGGCGGTCGCTGTCCCCACTGCGACGAGCCGGTGGCCATATCCGACCTCATCAGCAATCAAGGGGAGTGATGCTACTCAACAACCTAATGGGTGGGCCATTCCCGAGTATCAAAGTGGGCCACTCCGGATTGACGAAAACACCCGCGAGTATCTGGTGCGCGTCTGTGGCCCGATTTCTTTCGGCATGTGTCGTATCCTCTCCCCTTGTTGGTACTGGCAGCCGCAGCTGCGGTTGTTGGTGGCCTAAGTCTGTTGAAGCGTCAAATGTTGCGAAGTGCGGGGCTGCTCACGTTAAACCTGTTGCTATTTGGCGCCGTGCTGTGGAATGTCCATCTCTTGTCGAAACCAAGCCTGAACTTCGGTGATGATGCCGGAAACCTGCTAGGGGGCGGGCGCTTCAATCTGGTGGACATAATGGGAACTCAGCCCTTGCATCTGCCTGTATTCGGATTCGAGCGCGTCGACGGATACTGGGTGGTCACCGCTTGGGGCAATTCGCTTTGGGGCTATCCGGATTACCTGGCCAACTTCTTCAGTAGGTTTGATGCTGTGAGACATACTACGGGGACCGCCTACCAGAGCGCCTCTCTCTACCTGTATCTGACTGCCCTTGTGTTGGTGCTACTCCCATCACACGCTAGTTTACAGGAAAGTCGATCCATGTTTCGGAGACTCATCAGCTGGATTGGTCAAGCACATAAGATGGGACGGCCAAGCGAGACCGGCACTTCACAGTAGAGCCTCGGCCATGTCCTCGACAAGGGATTTGTCGAGAGGCCTGTACTGTCGAGATCCCGCCTTTCAGTTTTGACGCATTACCCAAGATTCTGGGCAGACTTGGAGGGCTGCAGAAGGAGCTTGACCTAGTTTGCTGAATCGTCCATGCGTGCGTGGGCTAGGATGCAGAGCCTACCGCGAGGAGTTGTCTGGGTCCGTGTCGCTGAACTGTTAAGCGAACAGGAGAATGTGAATTGCGGGGCGACGTTATTCCGTCAGTGCATCTGGTTGTGGCGGACGAGGAGAGCCGACTTCAGGTGGCCGTTGTGTTGTGGCTGGCAGCTGTGTCGGTAGGGAGTGCTTTGGCCATTACGGTCGTGCTACTGGATAGGACGACGCTGTCGGGAATATCCAGACTGTGGCTGGGCTCGCTGGCATTCTGGTTAGCGGCAGTGTTTGCGTGGTGGACGCGGCCAAAGATTGTGGGCGGAAGAGTTTGCTTGAGCAGCTATAAGCCTGCGCTGCTGCTGGTTGTCACGGTTCCCGTGGCCCTGTTGAGCATAGGCTTAGTCTCCGCAAGTTACCTGTCGGATGGGATACACAGCTACCTGTTCTCGAACTTTTCTTGCATGCGTCTCTTGTCGCACAGATCTTGGCCCGTGCTGCCGCTGGCGTGGGGAATCGTTATCTACAGTGTTGTGTGGATTGGACGTGGCCTCGCCGAGATAAGAACAGGAGCGCCGACAGCCAGCAGCCTCCTGGGAGTGCCCGACCTGTCGCTATTGTTGCCCGTGGCTATCCTTGCAATTGGCTCGTTGTTGTCGGTTGCCTCTCTGTCTATGATCAACGTGAACTTCTGGAGGTATTGGGCGACGGCCGATGGTTGGATTACCATTGGACACTACCCGTCCACCTTCACCGACGCCGTTCAGGTGAGGGGGGGCGTTGCCCCATACTTCATCTCGTTTCCGCTGCTGCCCGGAATGTTGGTGAGTTCCTTCGAGATAGTGGGTCACAACACCCTGGGCAGCTACTTACCATTGATAGTCGGGAGTGCGCTGCTGCCCCTCGTGGTCTTCTTGTTGGTCCGAGGTGTAACGAACAACCCTCTGCTAGCTTTCCTGGCCGCCTGTCTTGTGGGAAGCTTCCCACTCTTCCGCAACTACACTCTGGACGTCGGAGAGGCCGACGGACTGCTGATGACGACTGTGGTCCTGGCGGCTTACCTGAGAGTCAAGGCGGACAAGGTTGGTGGGGCTGTGAGGTGGCAGGTAGCGGCCGGCCTTGCTGCCGGAGCTGCTGCCCTTGCCCGTCCAGAGGGCATCCTATACATGGCAGCTATGTACGCTGCAGATTTGATGATGCGATGGCGAGAGCGTGGCTTCTGGCTCTCTTCTGTGGTCTTCGGAGCCGTGGCAGCGTGCTTCTCTGCGGTGACCCTCAGGGAGTTCGGCATGATTTGGCCTGGAAATCATTCCGACACGCTGAGCCTGGCGAATTTCACCAAGACTCTGGATGTTGTTCGCCAGAATCACCTCTTCAGCATGTACGCGTCAGCGCTCAATCTCTCAGAGTCCGTGCTGGCTCTCTTTGTGGGATTGGCCCTGACAATGGTGGCTGTCGGGACGATACAGATGGTGCGCAGGGATTTCTCCCTGATCTATCTGCCGGTCACCGCACTGGGAAACGTAGTTATGGTCTTCTTCGTGGGACCCATCCCGGCCGAGGCCACCAAGTTTCACGACTTCTTCCGTCATATTTCCTACGGCTTTCCGCTGTTGGCCGTGACGGCAGCCTACGGAGTCAACTACCTCTGTGCCCACTGCCGCCGTCCAGGGCTCAAGTCGATAGTATATGGAGTCATCGCGCTGCTGGTGGTGTTACAGCTTTCCATGCTAGCGGGCCCAGTGACACCGGGACGTCCCAATACTACTCCTCTCATGACCTCTGACGTGCACGTCATGGCGACCGAATTGCTCATCGACCCGTACCCGCTGCCGGTCATGAGGTTCCGCCAGTCTGACTCGCGATACGTCCCCGATGCCGCGGATTACATGGCCCATTTTCCCGACAACGTCGACCAGCACTACGCGGGTGCCGATGTCAGGCGAGTGGGAAACGCGATCGATTACTTCCGTGCGGCAACGATCCTCTTCGTATGGTTCCTGGCGATCGTTGCTCTACACTTCCTGCTAATCAACATGGAGCAGTATTAGGGACGAAATACATTTTCAGGAGTTCTTCTGGGAGCGAGTCGGCGTAGCAGTTGTTGACGCTGTGCGAGATGTGACGACACTTGAGGCAAGGCGCTGAAGCGCAGGCGGTGAGGATCTCAAGTTGCAAGATAGGATCGTCACTAAGGTACAAGTGGTCGAGGGCAAAGCCAGGCAGGCCAGGCGAAAGCAAAGAATGTGAGATCAGTGGACTGAGCCGAGAGATCTTGCAACAGAGCCGTTTCCCTGGTGGCTACTCTTTCCCGGGTAGTTGATACACCATCACGGTTGGACCCGGCCGCGCCCTGTCGAAGAGATGCCAGAATGGGGTCGTGGTGTCCTCCGAGTCGTAGGGGAGTTCCGTGCCGTTCAGACCCGGACGGACGACCAGCAGCAGCTTTCCCACTTTGTCGAGATAACTGTACAGGGGATGGTTGGCCAATGAGGTGTGCCCCTCGTGAAGCCACTCCCCGTACCCCCAGCTTCCAGTGATCAGATATTGATATCTACCGCTCTTGACCTCTGCTATGTCGCCAGGGTCCTCCGGGTGGATTATGCTTGTTCCGGGCATCGGACCTCCCGTTCCTTTCCAGGCGAAGGGAGTATGGAGCCCGGTTCGAATCTCCGAGGCAATCCTTGCGCCAGGAGGAATGTGTTTTTCGATCCACACCGCAGCAATGGCCCTAGTGTCATCTTGTCCCAATAAGTAGTCATGGCGCAGTGAGAATATCAGTGGCTGGGCTAGGGTTGCGGTAACCAACGCCACCGTTAGCCCGCTTCGGATGAGTGGACGGTCTGCCAGCTGTGATCCTTTCCAAATGGTGTAGCCGGTCATCAGGGACAGAAATGGGAGTGCGGGTATAGCGAAGCGAGCGAAAAACAGCCGTTGCGCGAACATGAAGCCCAGGTAGACCGCAGGAACGGAGAGCATTACGGCCATGGATCTCCAGGACCATCTAATGAGTAGCGGGATGGCCAGCAGCGCCAGGATGAGAGGCACTGCCCCGAAGCCTTGGAGGAGCGCGTACAGGTACAACAGCGGTGTGGGAAGATTGTCCTGGCCTGTCCAGAGCACGGCCCCGAACCCGAGTTGCGTGCGGAAATCGTAGTAGAACCTGGGAAAATCCAGCAGGGTGTAGGGAGTCCCGATCAGGTACGCTGCCAAGGCCGCCACAGCGCTTGTACCCAAGGGCGAGTGCCTACGGAAGAATGAACGCTGAATGCCATTTCGCTTCTCCGTCAGGTAGTGTGCTACCAGTATCCCTACTGCAAAGAGCCCAGCGTTATACTTCGTAGTGGTAGCAAGACCGCCCAGGATTCCTGCTAGGACATAGTCATTCCATCGGGCTTTTCTATAGATGCGGACCGTGAAGAGGAAGCAGAGGGACAGCAGAAAGGTGGAAAGGACGTCGTTGGTAGCGAAATGAGAGTCTCGAACGTGCAGGAACGACACCGCCATAACCATTGCCCCAAAGAGCGCAGGCATCCTGTTGCGAAACAGTTCCTTGCCGGCCAGGTATACTGCTACGACCGTCAGAGACCCAGCTAGGGCGCTTATCCCGCGTGCCCCGATGTCCATCAAGTA
>DAHXJB010000100.1:0-1837 GCA_027372455.1 Chloroflexota bacterium
AGAGCCCCGCTGAGCCCGAAGAACCGCCTGCATCATCTGAAGTAAACCTGCCATCTCGGGGCTGCGGAGAATCGTGATCGCCTCGCGAACTCCGAGTCTCTCCTGGCGGCTCTGAAACCGCGGATACGCGGTATTCACGGCACCTGGTAGCTTCATCGCAGCATCGAAGAAGGGCTGATAAGAAATCTGGCTCAAGAGGCCGAGCAACATCATCAGATTCGCCACCATGCCCATGAGCTCCGGACGGGTGGCGGCGCTGAAGTTCTCGTCGAAGTCCTTCAGAGTACCGTTGAGGGCAGCGAGGATGCCACTCTCGGTGAGCCGCTTCAGAAACTCCAGGGATTCCTCAATCGCGTTGGCATTGCTGGCGATGTGAGAAAGGACGCGGTCCACTGCTTGGCGCTCCTCCGGAGACAGGGATACCAAGGGGCCCGTGGGAGGCTGGGTATCGGCCATCAGGCGCTCCTTTCCGATTGACGGCCAAAGAGGCTGGCGAACCACCACTGCTCGAAGGCCACCTTCACGGCACGAAAGGCGCGCATGCCACCGAGCAGGCGACAGTCCGGCTGCGTGGAGCGACCCACGAGCTTGTCGGTGAAATCGCACCACACGGCAGCACCCATGTAACCGGTATCCATAACACACACGCCGACCATGTTGTACAGGTCACCCATGAAGGCTCCCCGGACACTATCGATGATCTCGGTAACCACGTGGTCGGCCTGGAAGTGGGCGAAAACCCCCGCCATCCCTAGGCCGATGGTGGGTGCGATCACGTCGCCGATCCCGAAGACGTTGTCATGCAGGGGCGACACCATGGAGGGAAGCCTCACATCCATGTAGCCGTTCGGCGCAGCCAGCGTGGATTCCCGCACCGCGGCCGGAGCCTCGTGGGGGGGCACCACCACGGCGAAGTCGTAACCCAGTTCACGACCATCAGCCGAACGGAGCACCCGATTCTCGCGGTCGTGAGTAGCCAACTCGAAGCCGCCTTCGAAGCGAACGTTGAACTGCTCCAGAAACCTGCTGAAGCCCTCCACCATCAGCGGGCCGAACACCTCCATGGGCCGTTGCCAGGGATGAAATACCGTGATCTCAGTCCGAGCCGAGATATGTCGTTGCTCCGACAAGTAACGGAGCATGAAGGCAACCTCAAAAGGGGCCGGGGGGCAACGATACGGCCAGGCAACCGGTCCGACAACCACCCTCCCACCCTGAAAGCTGCCCAACCTATCCCGAAGTGCCAGGGCGTGCGATAACTCCCATGGAGCCTCGATCCCAACGACATTCGGATCATCCCGAAGCACGGAGCCCAGGGAGACGATCAGGTAATCGTAATCGAACGACTCCTGGTCGGTATCGACCCGCTGGTGATCGGGATCGATACGGGTAACAGCAGCCTGGACCACGCGCGTCCCGTAGCGCCCTTCCAGCAGCTTCAGCGGACGCCGCACTTCATCGGGCTCCCGCTTTCCGGGCATCACCCACAGATAGCTCGGGCGGTACTCGTGCCAGCGGCTCCTATCGATCAGGACGACTTCGACCTCCCCGGATCTTGACCACTGGGCAAGTCTCTTGGCTGCAATCGCGCCGCCACTGCCCCCGCCTAGGATCACCACCCGTTTCAATCGCGGCTCCTCCGTCTTGTTTCCAGCTACGTGAGTTGTCGGAGAAGAGAAGCACGCGTTGTGCCACCAAATATGTCCAAGCACCCGAAGTAACCGTCCCGAAGCTGGCAAGCGCAGGGGGATGTGGCGCTCGGCATCGCCCCCGGGCTGAAGGGTGCATCCGGCAAGTTCACCGCACCTTTGCCCGCCGCTAAAGCAGCGGGCTGAGA
>DAHXJB010000114.1:0-8001 GCA_027372455.1 Chloroflexota bacterium
AGGAACTAACTGCTGGTACATTCCTTGCTGAACTACCAGCCTCGGGAAGAAACGTTCGCAAGGTTATGGCAGCCTTTCGGCCCTCCCAATACCGCAGTGTTGCATCATCGTCAAGGTCTGTGTCCCAGATGGCTCGTTCGACAACAAACGGCAGAAAGGTTAGGGGAGCCTGGGGCTGGTAGCCCGCGGCCGTCCCCGTAGTCAACCAATGGGAGGATTTCGAATGGTACACCGCGCATTGAGCCTGGCCCTGGCAGGAGTGATCATCCTGGCCACGGCCGCCAGCGCCTTCGCCCAGGTGACGGTCACCACCCCGTTCAACACGGCCGGGGTATCGGCCGATGGTCGAGTCGACATACTGGTCGGCTATTCCCAGTCTCAGACGGTGCCGCCTGTCGCATCTGGGACCTTCGTGCCCCAGGTGAAGGCGATCGACATGACATCGGCCCCGATGGGAACGACTATCGTGCCCTACGTGCAGGATCTGAATGGCTACTTCGCCAACACCTTCGGCTGGAGGCCGTCAAAGCCCGTGACGGTGCTTCTGTACTCCAACGCCAGCAACCTGAGAGGCGGGCTCCAGAGCTTCACAGGCGGGACGATCAGCGCCAATCAGCAGAATGTGGCGCTGAGTGAGCCCGCAGCCTTCATCACGGTCACCAACGGCGATGGTCTGGTGCCAACGAACAGCTGGGCGATCCTAGTGAACACCGATATCAACGCCGCATCTCAGCAGTACGCGAATCTGGCTGGCCAGGTTAACGCGATCGATGCCAGCCTCGTGCCTGGAGCGAGCGGGGGAACCGCTGGCACACCCAGCAGCCCGGTGATCAGCCCCAGCAGTTTCAACACCGGTGTCCTATCCCAGGACCAGATCTTCAACAATGGTATGGCGATGATCCAGGAATCGCTGGCCAGACAGTATGCCAACGTGATGATGACCGACCTGGGCGGCAACAACGTGCCAGGTTGGTTCAGACAGGGATTGGGCGATGCGATCGCCTTCAGCGTCGTCCCAGGCACCCCGGTGGAAACAGGACTGAGCACGGCCGTCGCCCGATCCTTGAGCAACACCGGAACGCTGCCTACCCTCACCCAGATCAACGCGGGGGGATACCCTGCCCTGCTGACCACCGGCGGGACATCCGGTGCTATAGGTGAGGGCGTTTCGTACCTCGCGTCGCAAAGCCTCATCAACAACACGAACGGGATACAGATAGCGAATCTCCTGAGGGGTCTCGGTTCGGGCCAGAGCTTCGAGACATCGCTCGGGTCATCCACAGGTTTTAACCTGAATACCCTGAACAGCCAGTATCAATCGCTCATTCCAATACTGTAGACCGAAGTTGGCGCAGACGGGAAAAGACCGCTTGCGCCGACGGTTAGCGCAGACCTTGACACAAGGTTGGGGAGGATCGGAGTGGTTCCGATCCTCCCCAACTGCTAATGTTGTCATCCTGTGCGCCAGCGAGGTCCGCGCTCCCAGCTATGTTCTCAGTAGGTTCGAACGGTCCGGCTCCCCGCTGAACTAGGGTTGAACTGCGGCTCGAGATGCTTGGGGAAGCTGATCGTGTTCGGATCGCCGTCGCTAATGTACAGCTCGTCGGGGTGCTTGGACAGGTACGCCAGCCACTTGTCCAGGTTGTGGTCGAACAGCTGAACCCTCTCCAGGGCGTGTGGATCGAAATCCTTGGAGTTGGGGCTGGGTGCAGGGTCCGACGCCACCAGAAGTATGGCGTCGTTCTGGTAGCTGACCCCCTGGTAGGATCCACTGATCGCCAGGGATCGATCCTTGGGCCAGAGCCCCAGCGGTAACGCCATGGTTCGGATCTTATAGCCGGGCACAGCCTGGTCGATCTCCTTGACCGCCAGAGCTAGCTGCCTCTGAACCTCCTGGTCATTCACATCGTCCAGCCGCTGGTGCCAGTAGGTGTGGTTGCCGATCTCGAAGCCATGCTGCACCAGGTACTGGAGCTTCTGGGCCTCGTACTGGGGCTGTCCGAACAGCTTGTTGGGCTCCGCGGCCTCCGGCAGTACGTTGAAGGTGGCCTTCGCCGCGAAATCGGGGTGGGAGGCGTGGAAGGCTTCGATTATGCCGACGGCGCTGTTAGGATCAACCTCCAGCTGCCCATTCTTTTCGATGAAGCGGAACTGTCCGGGGCTGGAATCGTCGAAGGTCAGCACCACCGGGCTGGTGCCGGCCGGGATATCGATTCGGTTATCCAAGAGGTCGTTCATGGCCACCGGCCGGAAGCCCGCATCGTACAGCTGCTGCAGGGCCTGACGGAGGTGATCCGGGGTGATGTTCCACTGGTCCTCGGGCATGTCCACAACCTGGTGGATCTCCAGGATCGGGATGGTGCCCAGTTCGTTGGGCTTCACCTTCTGCAGATCCAAGGTCGGTGTGGCCGTCGGCACCGGGCTGGGTATCGGCGTAGCCGTCGCTGGAGCGGCAGGTGAGGATTCTGCCGAGGATTGGTGGCCGGCGATGCCCTTCACGCTTAGGCTGGTGGTGATCCGGCTCGAGCAGGAGGTCGTGGCCAGGATCAGCACCAGGGCAAGGGCCGCGATCAGAGATGGTCCTGCACTTAACCCATGGAAGCTGCCAAAGATTGAGTTCATCCTTATTTCCCTATCGGTCCCATCTACGGAATAGTTTCCCATCGGCCTCTCGCTTGGGAGGACCTTTGTCAACGAACTCACGGGTCTGTGCGGTTGTTTGGGTGCTGCTGCCTCGCTAGCGGCGGTGCGGAGAGGTCCTGGCCCAGGGGCCAGCCTTCGTCCTCGAAGGGAGTCAGAGAGTATGCAAAAGGAGGGCCACCATACCTTCGTCAGGATCGAGCCCGGTAGGGAAGAATACGGCTGAGGGGCGGTGAAGTCAACGCCGTGAGACACGCCGGGGTCATGGTGGGCTACATCCGTGGTTCATATCTTGGTATCGGCAACTGGTGAGATGGGTACCGTGGATCCGCGGAGAGGAAGCGGTGTCAAGAGAACGGCGACTGGGTCCGCAAACAAGCGGCTCCGAGCAGAAGTGGGCAAGAGACGAACGGAAGCGGTTGCTGGCAGAACTGAGGGAAGCGAACCAGCGGTTGGTAGAGGCCAACCTGCAGGTCCGGGAACTGGCCGAGCAGGCGCAGCGTTGGGCCGCGGAGCTGGATGCCGTGATCGAGGGAGTGGGAGAGGGGATCACCATAGCCGACGGGAAGGGACGGATACTGAGGCGGAACCGCGCCGGCAGGAGACTCTTGGGACCTTCTCCCGTCATAGAAGAGGAAAATAGCTGGACCAAGTACGCGGGGCATTTTGGTGTCCGCTATCCCGACAATCGGTCTGTGCCCTCGGACCAGTTCCCCCTTGCCCGAGCCGTACGGGGGGAAGTGATTAGTGGCGAGGAACTGATCCTCGTTGGCCCTGATGGGAAGAGACTCTACCTCCTCTTCAGCACCAGTGTGGTTCGGGATGAGGAGGGTCGGGTCGTGCTGGCCATGAGCATCTACCGGGACATCACCCCCATTCGAGAGCTGGAGCAGGCTCGAGAGGAATTCATCTCTCTGGTGGCTCACGACCTGCGTTCTCCGCTCACGGTCATTAGCGGTTTCGCCGGCCTGCTCCAGCGCCTCCCTCCCGAGCAGCATGGCCAGCCCCAGGAACAGAAGGCCGTGACCAGCATCCTGACCAGCGCCGAGCGGCTGGAGAGGATGGTAGGCGATCTGCTGGACGCATCGCGGATCGAGAGTCACCGGTTGACTCTGGTGAAAGAACCGGTGGCCCTGCCCAAGCTGGTGGAGGAGGTAGTGGAGAGGACGGCCGAGATCACTCGAGGTCATGCGGTCCAAACCGACATCCGTGGTCCCATTCCTACCCTCCAGGCCGACCCCGCACGTCTGGAGCAGGTGCTGGTGAACCTCCTCTCCAATGCTGCCAAGTACTCCACACCTCAAAGCGAGATCCTGGTAGAGGTTCGTAGCCGAGACGGGGAGGTATTGGTCTCGGTGACCAACAGAGGGGATGGGATAGCCCCCGAAGACCGTGAGAAGATCTTCTCTCGATTCTATCGGAGCCGAGCAGCTGCCAGGGAGAGGGTACCCGGCCTAGGGCTGGGGCTGTACATCACCAAGGGGCTGGTGGAGGCTCACGGGGGCCGGATCTGGGTGGAGAGCGAGAAGGGGGAGAGCACCACCTTCCACTTCACCCTACCCACAGCACAGCGGAAGAAGCCGGCTACAATCAGCTAAGATAACTAAATCTGATATAATTTGTGAAGGAGATGCGCAACCAAGTTGCGCTTCGCAATCAGGAGGGCACCCGTTAGGGCCCACCTGGATCTATACCTCCATCCCTCTTGCAGCATGTGAGCTGGCTGATAATCGCAATCGGTGATGGCCATCGCGTCCTACCGCGGTCGATCGGAGCGTCGGCCATCCGGGTGGATGCGAGCCTAATCTTGGAGTAAGCCGTGATTCCAATCGGGCCGAACAACCATAACTGGGGCGACTACGACTTCTCCCAGCGCGCTATCGAGGTTCTTGATACCTCTCTCCGTGACGGACTACAAGACGCGGAAATCCGTCATCCTACCTTTGACGAGAAGATGCAACTCCTCCACCGGTTGTTGGAGGTAGGCGTGGACGCCTTCGACATCGCCGTTCCCGTCACGAGAGGACAACATCTCAGGGATGCCGTCCGGCTGGCGAGGGAACTGCCGGCAGACGTACAGGCGGTCTGCCTGGCTCGGACGCTGGAGGCGGATATCAGGGCCGCCGCGGAACTGGCACAACGGAGCGGCAGATCCATCGAGGTCATCATTTTCGTCGGGTCAAGTCCCGTCAGACGGTGGGTGGAGGGTTGGCAGGTAGCCAACATGATTACCTGGATGGAGGAGAGCGTGACCCTTGCCGTCCGTGAGGGGTTGAAACCTACCATCGCGACGGAACATACCACCGAGACGGAGCCGGAAGTTATCCGGCGGATATTCCGCACCGGCCTGGAATGCGGGGGGAAGCGGGTCTGCATAGCCGATACCAGCGGCGCAGCTACTCCGCGCAATGCCGTCACTCTGGTCAACTTCTTCCGGGAGAACGTCCTGACCGGGTTTCCAGCCATCGATATCGACTGGCACGGTCACGATGACCGTGGCCTCTCCGTGGCGAATGCCCTGGCCGCTCTGGAGGCGGGAGCAACCCGGGTTCACGGGACCGTCCTCGGTATAGGAGAGAGGGCTGGAAACACGCCACTGGAAGCTCTCCTGCTGAACCTCAAGGTTGCCAGGGATCCAAGGCGGCAGGATATCAGCAGTCTTCCGGCCTTGAGCGAGTACGGCTCCACGATATTTGAGGTCCCTCTTCCGGTGAATTGCCCGGGTATCGGCCGGAAGGTGGGAATGACGGCATCCGGAGTCCATGCTGCAGCTATGCTCAAAGCAAGGCACCTGGGCATCAATGCGGGATCGCCTTACTCAGTGGTAGACCAGCGATGGTTCGACCGAGAGGCTGATGTGAGGATCGGCCCGCTGTCCGGCCGGGCCAACGTCGAGTGGGTTGCCCGGAAGCTCGGCATCCCCTGCTCCGACGTATTGGTGGAGAAGGCCCTGGCGGCGGCCGCGGAGATGAACCGTCTACTGTCTGAAGCCGATCTGGTCAGCATAGCGAACAGCTTGCAGGACGTCAGATCCACTACTTCCTAGGGGTGCGACTAATGAGCGGACAGGCAACGCGAATCGAGAAGATCCAGATGGAGGATGGGACCGTCAAGCCGGTTTCCGTGCTGTCCTTTCGGGATCGTCACGATTTGCGGCTGGTGGTGGACGCACTTCTGGCCGACGCACCGGTGGCCTTCCACGGGTGGGGGGTCACGGGTGTCTGCGGCCGGGTCGATAGGGGTAGCCACTTTCAGAAATTCTGGAGTCTGAAGGAGGGGCGCGCGCCCGAGTCCAAGATTCCCTTGCTGGAACCACCCGAAGAGGTGGTCAGACATGTGGACTGGGAGAAGGTTCACGCGGCCTACCGCTATCTTCGAGATCCAGCAGCTCTAAGAAGGGTCTGGAGAGGGATTGTCCCCTTTCATCTGATATTCCCCACGAGGGAGGAGGGCGACACCCTGTCTGAAGCCGTGGTGACGCCCCCCTTCGACCCCGACGTTGCTCTTCATACACCGGCTCCCACGGCTTGCTTCTTTTGGATCGACGATCCGGCTCTTGTGCGGTTGGTGAGGGAAGTGAAAGGTCGAAACCGAGAGGTTCAGCTAGGGGTCTCTTCTCTGAACGATCCCGGGCAGGTGCCGCCCTTCAACACGAAGGATCTGCTGGCCTATCTTAAGAATCGAGCCATCGGCAAGTACGACATCGTCATCGAAGACCCTGTGGTGGAGCCTGTTGGCATTGCCAGTTCCCACTCCCAGTTTGTGGCGCCGCTGGAGTGGGAGAAACCGGTGTGGGTGATGAAGCGCCGCGGAAGCCTCTCCGCCGCGGGCTTTACCAAGAGAACCGGCTTCCCCGTTGTGGGTGCGGAGAGCGCCAAGGTTGCCGCGCGGCAAGGACCTCCAGAGCTGGACCTGGATGCCGAGGTGGAGGAGTGTGCCAGACGGATTCGACGCTGGCGTTTCAAGGCGACGTTTCAGCTATTTTGAGCCTCCGAACAGGTCACCGATCACGTCATAGGGGCAATTCGCGAACCACCCCTACCATGCATCTATCGGAAGCCGAAGAAGCTCTTGATCCGCCACCAGGTGTAGCGCCACGAGAAGGGCCGGCGGATCCTGGAGGGCTGGAAGTCGATAACCTGGCCGCGCCACCGCCGCTCGGGCGCGCCGAACTCTCGGGAGATCATCGGCAGCAGGATGGCCGCCAGGAGGCAGCCGACGCTGGCGAGGGCGGCCAGCGCCCCGAATGGTGGGTAGATCTTGTGGAGCAGGCCGGCCACCAGGGCCAGCAACACCCACCCTACCAGGAAGGAGTTGGAACTGTAGCTGTAGAGCCGGCGCCTAAGATTGGTCATCCATCCATCCCAGGGAGGTGGTGAGGGCTGTCTGGGCGGCACGTTCCGCTGGCCGCCTTCGGGGATGAAGTTGTCCATCCTGTTCAGGATCTCGCGGATCTCGTCTTCGTACTTGTCGTGCTTGTCGTTAGGCATGTCAGTTTTCCTGGTAGCTATCAGCCGTTAGCTATCAGCCATCAGCTTCCAGCCGCGCTGATGGCCCAGTAGTAATAAGTATAGCACTCAAGCGCCGGCAGGGATGCACTCACTTTTCGGATTGTTTCTGCGAGCTGATTGCTGACTGCTGATTGCTGATCGCTTCAGCGAGGGCCAGCAGGCTGCGGGACCTCTCGGCGATGGGGATGTCCACCATCTTGCCGTTCACGGCGACCTAGGCCTCGCCCCGGGCCTCCGCCTCATCGTAGGCGGCGACCACCTGTCGGGCCCACTCGATCTCCTGCTCCGAGGGGGTGAAGATCCGGTTCACCATCTCGATCTGCCTTGGATGGATCACGAACTTGCCCCGTAACCCCAGCTGTTTGGCCAGCCTGGCGTTCTCCTCCAGCCCCTCGTCGTCCTCGACGTCCGAGAAGACGCTATCCACGGCGACCACGTCGGTCAGCCGCGCGTAGAGAGCGATCTGGGTCAGGGGGTAACGGCCCTCCGTGCCTTCCCGAGATCGCTCGACCCCCAGGTCGGTGGCGAAGTCCTCCGCCCCGAAGGTGAGCCCTATCAGCCGCTCGTGGCACCCGGCGATCTGGGGCACGTTCAGCACCCCTCTCACCGTCTCGATGATGGGGAGGATCTTGGTGCGCCCCTCGGGGAGCCCCTGCCGCCGCTCCCGTTCCAGCAGCATTCGGTGCACCTCGTTGACCCCTTCGGGGTACTCCGTCTTGGGGAGAACGATGCCGAAGAGATTGGGACCCACCACGGCCTCCAGGTCGTCGGGCAGCAGGTTGGTGGTGGAGGGGTTGACGCGGGCGAAGAGCTTGGGCTGGCGAGACTCCCCGCTGTCCAACGCGTCCCT
>DAHXJB010000144.1:0-6722 GCA_027372455.1 Chloroflexota bacterium
TCGCTCCTATTCTGATAGCCGCGGCCGTCCTTCAACTGGCCTGCGCCGGGCTCTCCGTCCTGCTGTGGGGCCGCGGCGGGCGCGATATCGCAAAGGAGGTTGACTAATGCCGCCGTCCTGGTCCATTCTGTGCAGAGTGACCATTAGGTTGTTCCTTCACACCACCGTTCATCTCTCCAGTAAGGAGGTCCCTATCCATGAATAGCCACTCCAACGTCAAGGAGTTGCTGGACTCTCTGCAAGGGATTGTCAGCGTTGCTGCCGGCAAACTGCAGGTGCAGGACGAGCCGAGGCTCAGATCCGAAGCAATCGACTCCCTGGTGTACGATGCCGTCTTCGCCCCAGAAGAGGTGAAGAGCGCAGCCCGATGGATTATCTGGGAAAGCGGCCAGCAGTTGGGGGTGCTACCATCCTCCATCCAGGAGCTGTACGAGGCCCGAGGCCGAGGCGAGGCTGGCGGCGGTTACACGGTCCCCGCGATGAACCTCAGAGCCCTCACCTACGACATCTCCAGAGCAGCGATCCGAGCAGCCATCCAGCAGAACGTCGGGCCCTTTGTCTTCGAGATCGCTCGCTCTGAGATGGGGTACACCGACCAGCGTCCCGCGGAGTATGCCACGGTCATCATCGCCGGCGCGATCAAGGAAGGCTACCGCGGCCCAATCTTCGTGCAGGGGGACCATTTCCAGGCAAACCGCAAGAGGTGGGAGAAGGACGCCGCCGCGGAGATCGAAGGGATCAAGAAGCTGATCGACGAGGCCATACCCGCGGGTTTCTACAACATCGATATAGACACCTCCACCCTGGTGGATCTGACCCAGCCCACGGTGGACGCTCAGCAGCACAACAACTTCTTCAACGCGGCCGACATCACGGCCTACATTCGGGTCCACCAGCCTCAGGGGATCACCATTTCGGTGGGCGGTGAGATTGGTGAAGTGGGAGGAAAGAACAGCACTCCCGAGGAGCTCAACAGCTACATGAAGGGCTACCTCGCTGAGCTACACAGCAAGGGAGCGGGTCTCAAGGGAATCAGCAAGATCAGCATCCAGACAGGCACGGAGCATGGCGGGGTAGTGTTGCCCGATGGCCGCATCGCCGAAGTGGCTCTGGATTTCGGCGTCCTGAAGAGCCTTTCCGAGCTGGCGCGCAGCCAGTACGGCATGGCGGGGGCGGTGCAGCACGGTGCCTCCACCCTTCCCGACGAGGCTTTCCACAAGTTTGTAGAGGCCGAGTGCTGCGAGGTTCACCTGGCCACCGCATTCCAAAACATGCTATACGAGAGTCGGCACTTCCCGGATCAGCTGCGACAGCAGATGTACGATTACCTCCACCGGGAACTAGCAGACCAGAAAAAGGAGGGCCAAACCGAGGAGCAGTTCCTCTACAAGACCCGAAAGAACGCTCTGGGGCCCTTCAAGAAACGGATGTGGGATCTGCCCCAGGAGACCAAGGAAGCCCTCGGGGCCGAGCTGCAGCAGAAGTTCGCCTTCTACTATCAGCAGCTGCACGTGGCCAACACCAGGGAACTGGTGGAGCGATGGGCCAAGCCGGTCAAGGTGAGCCGGCCGGCCCCAGAATCCCTCAAGTAGCGTGCTTCCTACCGTTCTCACCCCTTGACCTTCCGGTCAAGGGGTGAGAACGATGGCAAACTACTCTTCTATGACCCCTCTTTCCTCCAGGTCCAGCCTGTACTGCCGATACTGTTCGATCAGAGGGTACACCTCTTCTTGAGACAGCTGCCGCACCTGGGAGTAGCCGAAGAACAGCGCCAGCACCTCGGGAAGACGAAGACCGGCCTTCCGCACGGCATCCTTGAACCTAGCGGCCGCCAGGATCATCTCCGCCTCCTGGAGGACGGTATCCGGCTCCGGTGGGCTGGGCGGCGCCGGCTCCCCCTTCAAGCAGAGAGGGCAGTGGTCGGGATCGTGGTCGAGGATCTGCTTCTCCGGCCACTCCTGGATCTCCATGCTTTCAGAATCCAGGTGAACCAGCCGGCTCGGCCGATGCGAATCGGGATCGTCGTATTCCTCTACCACCTGCCGATGCAGACCGGCTTCCAGGAGATGTCTGGCTAGATCCAGACGGGTCAGCCCAGGCCGATCGAATATCAGGGCATCATATGCGCCATAAATGCTCCAACCTCGCTGGGACAGCCAGTAAGCCGCCTCGTTCGCGCGTCCAGCCGCCTCCAAATTGAAGCGCGCCTCCTCTACGAGGTCCATGGTGTTGGGTCCCTCTGTCCCCTCGAAGTTCTCGATGTCCTCCCCGGGAGCTCTCCAGAGATCCATCACCACAGTGTACCGGCGCCTTATCTCGGCCGACTTGCTCACCTTCAACCTCCGCGCGACTTACCTGCGTCACCGCTTGATGGAGATATGGTACACCGCGGACACCCCCAGGTGAAAGGGCGGTCTATGCCGGCCGCGCTTGCGCCGATCTGCCATTTCGTGCAAGAATTCACGTCTGCTGGTAGTCGGCACCTTTTGGTAGCCGCACAAACGATAGTGTTGATATCTGTACCCCGCGACAGTAGACTAGGGCGTTCTCCCCTCTAACTGATTCTATTGTCGCGTCAATCATAGAAAGAGGTGATCCATGCTCGACGAGAGGAGTCCTGTACCACTGTACTACCAACTCCAGGAGATAATTCGCACCCGTATCGAAAGTGGTCAGTGGCCAGCGGGCCAGCAGTTGCCTCCCGAGGCCGATTTATGCGAAGAGTTCAACCTGAGCAGAGGAACCGTCCGACAGGCCCTGGCAGAGCTAGTCCGAGAAGGGATGCTCAACCGGAGGCGAGGCAAAGGGAGCTTCGTGGCCACCCCCAAGATCTCCCAGAATCTCATGCGAGCCGCCTGGGGATTCAGCGAGTACGCCAATCAGGTGATCGGTAGCGAGCTCGGCAGCAAACTGATCTCTGCCGGCATAATCCCCGCGAACAGGTCATTGGCCAACAAGTTCGGCATATCGGTAGGTTCCGAGTTGTTCGAGATCCGCAAGTTGAAGTTGGCCGATGAGCAGCCTTACTTCCTTGCCACCTCCTACATACCTAAGGAGGTGTGCCCTGGGCTAGAGAACGAGGACCACACCGTCGGTTCCCTCGTCGCGCTGCTTCAAGAGAAATATGCCATCAAGGTCATGCGAGTAGAGGGCTGGTTCGAACCGATACTGATTGATGAATACGAAGCCTCGCAACTGGAGATGGAGAAGGGCTTACCCGCCATGCTGTACGAGCGCGTGCGCTACGCCGCGGGCGACCAGGCGGTAATGATCAGCAAGCACATTATCCGTGGTGATATGTGCCGCATGACGTTCCAGATCAGCGATACCAACGGACACAGGCCGCAGGGCGTGAGTGTTTGACCTGTAAGGTAAGAGAGCCGTCGTCCCTGACGTGACTTTCCAGGCCACAAGAAGGACGCTATCAGGTAACTTCCTCTCGCGACCAAGAGTCTGAGTCCGAGATCTACCGAGGGGGCGCGGAGAACAGGGCTGAACCCTCTGAGGGTCGACTCCCCGCTCTCCCCGTCCCCTCGTTCCCACACCTCAAGTAGAGCACCTCCTTCTTTGGATTGCATCTTGCTCCCTGCCGGCCTCTCGGGCAAGCACAATCTGAGGAACGCGAGATGATACCTATACAGGACACCCCCGAGCGCCAGAGGCGGAGCTTGCCCGTGGTGACCCTGGCGCTGATTCTAGTCAACGTGGCGGTCTTCACGTACGAGCTGACACTGGGCCCAGCCCTACCCCGCTTCGTTCAATCCTACGGCACAATTCCCCTGGAAATCACAACCGGCCGGCCGCTCACTTCTTCTACCCCCTCGTTCGTGTACCTGACGCTCCTCACCGCGATGTTCATCCACGGCGGATTTCTACACATCGGGGGCAACATGCTGTTCCTGTGGATCTTCGGAGACAATGTGGAGGATAGCCTGGGCCACTTTCTGTTCCTGGGTTTCTACCTGCTCTGCGGTGTGATTGCCGGGTTGGTACAGGTGGCGATAGCCCCCCTCTCCACGATCCCTTCGATCGGTGCCAGTGGTGCAATAGCGGGCGTGCTGGCGGGTTACCTGCTGCTTTTCCCCAGCGCAACCATCCGCACCCTCCTTCTAATAGGTCCTTTCCTCACCTTCAGCAGGCTGTCCGCTATCCTGATGATCGGCGCGTGGTTCATCTTCCAGCTGATCAGTGGGGTGGCGGAGCTGGCCAGCAACACCACCACTGGAACCGGGGTGGCGTTCTGGGCCCACGTCGGGGGATTTGGGGTTGGCCTGGCAGCAGTTGGCCTCTGGAGGGTCATCACGCACTACCAGACTCGCGCGCCGGCGCCCTGATCGGCAGGCCGATCATTCGGATTAGCTCAGGTAGCTGCGCAGCGACTTCGCAACCGAAGGATGGCGCAGCTTCTCCAACGCTTTGGCCTCGATCTGCCGAACCCTCTCGCGCGTTATGCCGAGGATCTCGCCTATCTTCTCCAAAGGGTATACGTGCCCGTTCCCCAACCCGAACCGCAACTGAAGCACCAGTTGCTCCCGCGGGGTCAAGATGGCTCCCAGGGCATCCTGGGTCTCTCGCTTCAGCAGCATCTCATAAACCGCCTCCTCGGGTCGCTGAGACACCTCGTCGGCCACAAGGTCCGCCAGCTCGGACTCCGCCTCCTCTCCCACCGGCGCTTCAAGAGAGGATGGCACGTGGGCCGCCTTGATAGCATCCCTAACCTTCTGCACCCCTACCCCAAGGGCCGACGCCACCTCCTCCTCTGTGGGCTCGCGACCCAACTCCTGGGTGAGACGCTGGGTCACCTGGTTCAAGCGAGTGATCGCCTCGCCCATGTGAACCGGCAGCCGGATGGTCCTGGCCTTGTCGGCGATGGCTCTGGTGACCGCCTGGCGTATCCACCAGGTCGCGTAGGTGGAGAACTTGAAGCCTTTGCGCCAGTCGTACTTCTGCACGGCCCGCATGAGGCCTATGTTTCCTTCTTGGATCAGGTCCAGCAGCGGCAAGCCTCGACCGGTGTACCGCTTCGCCACACTCACCACCAGCCGAAGGTTTGACATGATGAACTTTTCCAGCGCCTCGGTGTCGCCGGCCTCGATCCGTTTGGCCAGTTCCACCTCCTGCTGGGCGGTTAGCAGCGGCACGTCGGCGATATCTCGCATGTACGAGAGGAGAGGATCCTCGCCAACGGCACGACCGCCGGACTCCATCTCGCTGAGCTCCTTGCCCAGAAGATTCTCTTCCTGGACCTTCTCTTCCTCTTCCTCGTCCTTCACCACCTCGATGTCATGCGCCAACAGGGCCTCGTCCACGGCTTCTAGCAGAGCGGGGTCTCCCACCAACTCCTCGATCTCGTCCTCACTGACGTAGCCTCGCTCCTTACCCCTGGAGATCAACTCATCAAGATGTAGATTCGGCTGCTTGCCCTTTGCCATAAGGCCCCCTCCAACCCCAAAGGCAGCTTTGCGGCATTGATGCTACCACGGTCGGTCAAGCCGCGCGTAAGTTTCGAACAACTGCCTATGTCTTCGCAACAAACCGACGGCCACGACGGCAATCCGAAGGCAACGGTTGGTCGG
The DNA here is from genome assembly GCA_027372455.1 of Chloroflexota bacterium. GTDB lineage: Bacteria > Chloroflexota > UBA6077 > UBA6077 > UBA6077 > JAJYNT01. Next base: position 5,577 of record DAHXJB010000144.1, read on the forward strand.
CAAGATGCGTGCCCCGCACTGTTGACCCTGTGGCATGCTGAACAGTGAATAGTGTGAAGAGAACATCCCAGGCGACCACGCCCCGGCAGAAATGTGTGACCTCGAGCCGGGGGCCGGCGCCGGTCAGTGGATGGAGAGGCGCTCCCCAGCTTTGGTCCAGCTGAACAAATCTCGGTTTGCCCTCAGCCACAGGAGCTGCCGCTCGATCCCCTTCCTCGCTGACACCGTCGGCGCCCAACCCAATTCGGCCCCGGCACGGCGGATATCGCTGACGTAGACCTTCTGGTCGCCCGGACGCCAGTCGGAGAAGCCAAGAGGGATCGGGCTACCCAGTTGCTGGTTGAGGTAAGCAACCAACCAGCGCAACGATATCGCGTTCTGAGGTCCCCCGCCGATGTTGTACAGCCTGCCTCCTGCAGCCTCGATCCTCTCGACGGCCAGTTCGTAGGCCGCCACCAGGTCGTCCACATGCAGGATGTCTCTCACCTGGTGGCCATCGCCAAAGATCGTGAGGGGAGAGCCGAATAGAGCGGAAACGGCGAAGTGGGTTACCCAACCCTGATCCTCGTTTCCCAATTGGTGAGGGCCATAGATGCAGGATTGTCTAAATACCACCGTGGGCAACCCATAGGTCCGCGCATAATCCCGAACGTATTGGTCCGCGGCGCCCTTGGAGCAGCCATAAGGGGAATGGAAGTCCAGCGGCCAATCCTCGGACACCCCTTGCGGCAGATGGCTAAACCGGTAGCCGGTTTCGCTCAACTCCACCCCGGCCCGATCCATACCCCCGTACACCTTGTTGGTGGAGGCGAAGACCACCGCAGGCCTGCGTCTCGACTCCCGCGCCGACTCCAACAGGTTCAGTGTACCCAGGGCATTCACCTCGAAATCGTGCCTGGGATCGGAGAGCGAGTTGGTGACACCCACCTGAGAGGCCAAATGGAAGATTACGCCGGCATCGGAGGCCGCTCTCTTCAGTTCAGCAAAGTCACGAACGTCCCCAACGACGGTCTCCAACCTTGAGCTATCGAGCGATTGCAGCCATCGCAGATTCTTATCGGTGCCGGCCCTGGACAGGTTGTCGAAGATCCGAACCCGGCACCCCTTGGAGAGATAGTGAGCGACGAGGTTGCTACCGATGAAACC
>DAHXJB010000152.1:0-5652 GCA_027372455.1 Chloroflexota bacterium
CGGCTACGGGGGGTGCGCTGGTCCTCTTCGGTTTTGGCTACGCGCTGTATATGTGGAGTAAGGGCGGACATCGCCACTTCACCATCGGCGCCAACGCCTTCGGCGGGAGGCATCACTCCCATGAACACGCAACGCATACCCACGCTCCTCTCGCTGGCCAAACGTTGCCTCCTTCAAGCGCCAGCATCGGTGAAGGGCCCCCCGAGCATTATCACGAGCACGAACTCGACGTTGGAGGCGGCCACGCGCACAGGCATTCTCACGGAGGGCACGATCACTTGGACGAATTGCCCACGGGGTCGAGGGCTGGCTACGGGTTGGTTGCCATCATGGGCTTAACGCCTTGCATTGCCCTACTTCCCGTGGCCTTTGCTTCCGCCACGTACGGACTTAGCATGACCGTGATCGTCCTTGGCCTGTTCGCGACTGCGACCATCATCCCCATTCTAGGACTTGTATTCCTTGGCTCCAAAGGCCTCGGAATGTTGAGGCTTAGGTGGTTTGACAACTACGGAGACGTCATTACCGGGGTTGTTATCGGATGCATTGGACTGCTGACCGCGTTGGCGGGTCTGTAGCATCGGCCATTACGACGTGGTCAGCCAGTTTCCCGCCAGTTTCCCGCCAGTTTCCCGCTCCTTGACAAGAACAATTTACCACGTAGAATACCAGCGTCCGGCCACCCATCCACAAGCCCAAAGATCCCTCACAGCTACTCATGGGGCAGTGCCGCCCAAAGGGCGGTGCGTATTCATCGAGTCACGAGCTCTGGAGAGGAGGGCAACCGCAAATGGCAGCCAACGGTCCATGCACCAACAGCCTGAGCCGGCGCCGGTTCCTTCAACTGGCGGGGTTGACCGGCGCCGCCTCCATCCTGGCGTCCTGCAGTCCCGCTCCCGCGCCGAGTCCGACCCAAGCGCCCGCCGCGCCCGCGGCCAAGCCGGCCGGCGCAACCGCTGCACCCGCTGCGCCTCCGGCAACCCAGGCCGCTCAACCGAAAAAGGGCGGAACCCTGAACATGTCCCTGGGGGTGGACTTCAACACCTTCGATCCCTTCTTCGACGTCGACCTGCAGCAGTTCAAGCCGATGGTCTTCGATGCTCCTTTGCGCGTCGGCACCGACGGGAAGTTCGAGCTCCGCCTGGCCGAGGCCTACGAGGAGAGCGCCGACGGCACTTCCGCCACCATCCGTCTACGGAAGGGTGTCAAGTTCCACAACGGTCGGGAGATGAAGGACGATGACCTCGTCTGGTCCCTCGATCGCGCCAAGGACGAGTCTCTCGGCCATCAACGGAGCGACATCTTCAAGGACGTTCAGAGCGACACCAAGGTCGACGACTACACGGTCAAGGTCGTCTGGAAGATGGTCAAGCCCGACATGCAGGATGCCTTCACCCAGCTCTGGATCTACCCGAAGGAGGCCGCGACCGACATCGCCAAGAAGCCGGTAGGGACGGGGCCGTTCAAGTTCCAGGAATGGGTACCTGGGGATCACACCACCCTGGTGCGGTTCGACGACTACTGGCAGAAGGATAAGGGCGAGCCCTACCTGGACAAGCTCCAGATCAAGCCCATCCCTGATCCTCAGTCACGGGTGATGAACCTGCAAGGGGGAAGCATCGATTTCCTGATGGACGTCCCCCTGGCGCAGCAAGTGGCGCTGTCGAAAGCCTCGGACCTCAACCTTTTCAGGCAGCCACCCGGACTCACGTTCTACTGCTTCATCATGAACGTGACCAGGCCGCCCTTCGACAACCAGAAGGTCCGCCAGGCGATGAACTACGCCGTGGATCGGAGCAAGATCGCCACCACGGTCTTCGCCGGGCAGGGCTTGACCACCCTTCTCCCTTACCCCACCACCTCGTGGGCCTACGCCAAGGACCTGGAGAACTACTACACCTTCAACCCCGACAAGGCAAAGTCGCTGCTGGCCGAGGCTGGTTTCCCCAACGGCTTCAAGTTTAAGTTGCTGATCCGCGGCAATTCCGGAGTCTACCTCGATCAGGCGCAGGTGTATAAGGAAGACCTGGCGAAGGTCGGCGTGCAGGCGGAGATCGTTCCCATCGAGCTTGCCCAGTACTGGCCGAAGCTGTACGCCAGCGACTTCGACATGGTTTCCCACGGCACCGGCTCGGCCGACCTGGACCCCAGCGGCCTCTTCCAGCAGGCAGCCTGCTGCCGGCCCTTCCGCAATTTCTTCAAGATCACGGAGGACAAGACCTGGTTCCCGCAGTACTTCGACCTGATCAACAAAGCCCAGGTGGAGCGGGACCAGACGAAGCGGGCAGCGCTGTACCACCAGGTGCTCGAGATCTACTTGAGGGAAGGCTGGGTGATGGCCACCGCGTGGAACCAGATGACCTACGCCTTCAAGAAGACCCTCAACGGGTTCCGGACAGACACCAACGGCGACCTCTGGCTGGACGGCGCCTGGTTGAGCTAGTCGGAGACGAGAGACCAAACCACCAATACACGAAGACACCAAGACGCACGAAGCTGTCTTAGTGCACCTTTGTGTCTTGGTGTCTTGGTGTCTTGGTGGTTACTGATCTCCCTAGAGCGCGACTTCGGGACAGACGATCAGGGAAAGGTGAGCGGAGTTGGGCGGCTACGCACTTCGACGAGTCGCGCAGATGATCCCGGTGCTGTTCATCGTCTCGGTCGTGGTCTTCATGATCATACACCTGATCCCGGGCGATCCAGCGCAGATCATGGCGGGGCCGAACGCAACCCCGGAGCAGTTACAGGCGCTGCGAGTGCGGTTTGGGCTGAACCAGCCGTTGTGGCTCCAGTACGTCACCTGGCTTCGGAACGCTCTGTCGGGAGACATGGGCTACTCCTACCTGAACAACTATCCGGTGGTGGACATGATCGTGCAGAGGGTGCCCGCCACCGTGGAACTCGCTTTCGCGGCGGCCCTGGTTGGCGCGGTGATATCCTTCCCGCTGGGGATCGGAGCAGCGCTCAAGAAGGGCGGCACCTTCGACTACCTGTGCACGATCTACTCATCCCTCTCCTTTGCCGTGCCTGGGTTCTGGCTGGCGATCCTTCTCATGCTGCTGTTCAGCCTTCAACTGCACCTGCTTCCCCCCTCGGGCAGGCCCGACTTCGCCGACGATCCGGCGGCGCACCTGCGTGCCCTGATCATGCCGGCGTTGGCGGAGGGCATAGGGATATCGGGCAGGCTGTTGCGCTATCTGCGCGCCTCCGTCGCCCATGCCCTGGCCCATGAGTACACCCGCACGGCTCGGGGAAAGGGGCTTCGGGAGCGGGCCGTGATTCTTCGGCACGTGCTCCCGAACGCGCTGATACCGGTCGTGACCGTCCTGGGCCTGCAATTGGGGGATCTGCTCAGTGGGGCGATCATAATAGAGTCCGTCTTCGCCTGGCCCGGGGTCGGACGGCTGACCGTGCAGGCGGTGGGCTGGCGCGATTACTCGCTCCTGCAGGCAGACGTTCTGTTCATCGTCCTGGCCTTCCTGGTGGTGAACCTGATCACCGATCTCACCTACGGTCTCCTGGATCCTCGTATCCGTCTCCAGTAGCACCGCCATTGGAGCACACAGGTGTCGGTGAACCTGTCGGCGAAAGGTAAGAAAGAAGAAGGCAGGGCAGCCACAGCCCCACAGAGGGGTGTGTCCGCGAGTCCCGCGTCCGTTGCCGTGCGGGTATTGCTGCACCATAGAGCAGGAATGGCCGGACTTGTCATCACGCTACTTCTCGTGATCGTAGCCCTGCTCGCGCCGAGCCTCGTGCCTCATGGGGCGATGGAGATGCATGCCCAGGACCGCCTGGCGGAACCTTCCCGGCTCTATCTTTTCGGGACCGATGAGTTCGGGCGTGACATATTCAGTCGGGTTCTGATGGGGTCGCGCATATCCCTGAGCGTGGGCCTGATCTCCATCGGGATTGCCTCCGTCGTGGGCGTGACCGTAGGATCTATAGCGGGATACGCCTGCGGCTGGTTCGAGACGGTGACCATGCGGATTGCCGATACCCTTCTTGCCTTCCCCGCGATGTTGCTGGCCATCGTCATCATCGCGGTGTTGGGACCCGGCGCCATCAACGCGCTGCTGGCAATCGCCATAGTCAACCTGCCCGCCTTCGCTCGTCTGGCGCGAGCGAACGTGCTCGCGGAGAAGTGCAAGGATTACGTCGAAGCATCCCGCGCGCTGGGAGCGACCCACACGCGAATACTCTTTATAAATATTCTGCCCAACACCCTCTCTACCGTCCTGGTTCAAGTGACTGTCTCGGTGGGCTCGGCCGTCCTGCTGGAGGCCGCGCTGAGCTTCCTGGGGCTGGGGCCTCCCCCGACAGAGCCCTCCTGGGGGTCCATGTTGAGCATCGGCAGGGGATTCCTGGGCCAGGCCTGGTGGTACGGAGTCTTCCCGGGTATCGCGCCGATGCTCCTGGTGATGGGTCTCTACCTTCTAGGGGATGGGCTTTCCGACGCGCTCGACCCGAGACAACAGCAGAAGACACACTGATCGGCGAGCGAATAGCGAATAGCGAGTGGCGAATGACAGGACGAAGAAGGCGAAACGAGGAGCTGAGATTTCTCACTCGATAGCGCTTGAGGAGGACGCCATGGCAGCAGGCAAAGGCAAGATGACGAAGAGGGAGCGCCTTCGGGCTACCCTCGCCGGGCAGGAGACCGACCGGACCCCGATCAGCTTCTGGCACCACTTCCCGGATCGCGATCGGACAGTGGCCGGTCTGGTGGACGAAACCGTGAGGTTCCAGCGCCGCTACGACCTGGACGTGATCAAGCTGATGCCCACGGGGATGTACTCCTTGGTGGACTACGGCGCCACCATAAGTCTCCTTGCCGGTCCGGTAGGCACGACCAAGCTCGATACGACGCCGATCTCGTCGCCGGCGGACTGGGCGCGGCTTCCTGCTGCCGACCCGAATCGAGGAGAACTGAGGAATCAAGTGGAGGTGGTCCGGCGGATTCGATCTCAGGTAGGACCGGATGTAGCGATCGTGGAGACGGTGTTCAGCCCGCTTACCATGGCAGCCAAGATCGGCGGAGGGCACTTCAAAGATCATCTACGGGCGGAGGAGAGCGCGCTGTACCCGGCGCTTGAGCGCTTTGCCGAGGATCTGACTGCTTTCGGGCGGGCTTGCCTCGACGCGGGCGCAGATGGCGTCTTCTTCGCCAGCCAGCACGCCAATCGAAACACCGGGATACCGGCGGAGGTCCTGGAGCGCGTGGGCGCTCGGTACGACCTCAGGGTGCTGGAGGCGCTGGCCGCGGACGAGCGCAACTGGTTCACCGTCCTGCATCTCCACGGTGTCGACCCCCTGTTCGACCTGGCGAACCGCTATCCGGTCCAACTCGTGAACTGGCACGATCGAGAGTCCAGCCCTTCCATCAAGGAGGCCTCTGAGCGGACGAAGCGAGCCATGATGGCGGGTATCGAGCGGACCGGCGTCGTGACGACGGACGATGCCTCCGCGACCGCCGCCCAGGTGAGAGATGCCATCCAGCAGTCCGGCGGGCATCGCCTGGTGGTGGCTCCCGGATGCGTGGTACCGGCGGCCCTGGCCCAGGAGAAGACCCTGATGGCGGCCCGCCGGGCCGTCGAGGGGTAGTGTGCGACTCGGAGCGCCCTGCGGCCTTGCTATAATTATCGAAGGATGTGC
>DAHXJB010000156.1:0-4467 GCA_027372455.1 Chloroflexota bacterium
TCGCTCAGCATGACAGTAACCATCACCTTCACTGTGTCGAAGCACTAGTCCAGACGGGCGACGGGGAGACTCTTCTGTCTCCCCGTCGCCCGTCTCCCCGTCCGGTCCTACCCCCACTCCCCGCAACCGTACGCCGCTTCATGCTCGGGCCAGGGGTGCCACACCGACATCAGTTCGTCGTGCCCCAGCAGCTCGGCCTTGGTGCGCTTTCCATCGGCCACCGCAAGGATTTCCCGGAAGATCCCCTCCCCGGCTTCCCGCGGGCCGACGCTGCCTTCCAGCACAACACCCACGTCGATGTCGATGTTATCCGACATTCTTCCATAGGATTGGGAATTGCCTGTGATCTTGATCACCGGCGCCAGTGGGTGGCCTGTAGGTGTCCCACGTCCCGTCGTGAACAGGACAATCTGGCAGCCGCCCGCAACCATCCCGTTGGTGGATTGGGCATCGTGGCCGGGCGTGTCCATCAGATGGAGGCCGGCCCTGCTGTACTGCTCGGCGTACTTCAGCACGCCCACTATGGGAGAGCTACCCGACTTCTTCATCCCCCCGAGCCCCTTCTCGACCAGCGTTGAAACGCCCCCTTCGAAGTTACCCGTGGAGATAAGCGCCAGTCGCTCCTTCGTCCGATCGTTCTGACTCTGCCAGGCCAGCCGCGACTCGCTTAGTCCGATCACCTTGTAGATCTGCTGCTTGACCTCCTCGTCGATCGCCCTGGCCGCCAGTAGATGCTCGGTGCCCAACAGCTCGTTGATCTCCGAGAACATGGCTGTGCCGCCGTTTGCGACCAACCGATCCACGGCAATCCCAACCGCGGGGTTCGCCAGGAGGCCGGAGAATGCGTCGGTACCACCACACTCCGTGGCTACGGCCAGATGCCCCAGATCGAACTGCTCCCGATCGACCTCGGAGGCAGACTGCGCGAGCTTGCGAACTATCGAGGCACCGGCCTCAATCGCCCTCAGACTCCCTCCACTCCCCTGAATGGTGATCATCTCGACGTCTTTGCCCGAGACGGCTATCCCCTCGGCCAACTCCACCGGGGTCAGCCGCTCGCAGCCGAGCCCCACCACCAGGACGGCAGCCACGTTGGGATGTCTGCCGAGGTTCTTCAGCGTTCGGGCTGTGATCTCCAGGTCCAGCCCCATCTGGCTGCACCCTACATCATGGGTAAGGGCCACCGAACCCTGCACCTGGGCCGCGATCCTCCGGGCCACAGTGTTGGCGCAATAGGTGGAAGGGATGACCGCCACCAGATTGCGCACCCCCACCCGACCATCCGGGCGAGGATACCCCCAGAACTTCACTTTCAGACCTCCTCCCCTTTGCCCAAGAGGATGTGGCTACCGCCCCATTTCTATTCGGTCCGTCCCCTGCCCCGCTCGCTGACGAGGTTGTGGATGTGGACCCAGGCGCCGGCCTCTATGTCCTCCGTGGCCTCGCCGATGACCTCGCCGTATTTCAAAATGTGCTCACCCCTGGCGAGCCGGCGAAGGGCAAACTTGTGTCCAAAGGGGATCTTCTCTCGAATCTCCACAGTCTGCAGTTTTTCGCCAACCTTCACCTTGCAGAGTTGCCCAGGTCCCAACTCCACCAGAGCCACGCCTACGCTGTCTTTGGGATCTATCACAATCGCATGTTCGGCCATCGTCACCTCCGATGAGCACCCTCTGCCATCAACCCCCTTTTCCTGCCATTTACCAGAGGAGGTTCCCCTCGGCATCACGCGGCATGGGAGCCAGCGGCTTCAGCAGCTCGTACTCCGAGTCACCCTTCAACTGCTCCAGCAGACCCGCGGTGCAGTAGAACTCGTCCAGATTCATGGTGTCCTTGATCCGGACCAACTCGAAGACCCCTCCCTCGGGCTTGGCGGATCGAAGTGCGATCTCCACCGCATCCACATCGTCGTCTAAGGTCATGGGGATCTTGGCCCCCTCGGGGTAGTTGCCTGTGAGCATGTTCCAGTAGGTCTTCTGAGCATCCCACTGGTTCACCAGCTTGCGGGTAGTGAAGTCGGCCGCCCCCAATCCGGCGCAGTTTCCGTGGGACTCGGGCCGTACATTCAGTACCACGATCCGAGTGAAGATGGGCGGATAGGGGGCTTCGCCTGTCCGGCGCCACATCCCCATAACATTCATGTCCATGCCGGTACCGGAGATGTTCTTGCCGATCCAATCGACCACAACCACGTCGGCGGCATCGAAGGGGATCCGGGGCAACATCTTATTGGCGATCTTCAGGTACTCCATGTCGGTCTCGGGGATCTTCTCCGGCGGTGTCGCCACGATCTTGAAGGTCTGGTGGTAGGCATTCTCCACAGTGCCCACCCCGAGAAGGATCTTCCCGGTGGACAGGAAGACCTTGGCGGCCTCGGGGATGTTCCGGGGCAAGCCATGGTCGTGGATCGATTCGGCCCCCTTCTGCTTTCCCAGTCCGATAGCCATCATCTTGCAGAGGCCACTCTCGATGGGAGCTCTAAACGAGGTGTGATTCTTGATCCGGCCGACCACGATGACCCCATCGGCATTGTAGGCGTTCTTGTCCATGTGAACCTTGGCCCCGTAACAGGTTTCGCCCAGGATCACCGTCTCCATGGAGGAGAGGATCGGGACTCCCAGGGCTTCCTCGGTGATCCCGTACTCGGCGATCAGTTCCACCTGTCCCTCAGCCGTGGCCCCACCGTGGCTCCCCATGGCAGGCACAACGAAGGGCTTGGCATCCAGTTTCTTCAGCTCCTCGACGATGGTGCCCAGGATCACGGCGATGTTGGTCACACCCCGGCTGCCAGCCGTCAGGGCTATCCGCTGCCCGGGCTTCACTCGACTTGCCAGCCCCACCCGTGCCAATTCCTTGCGAACCTCTCCGGCAACATCCTCGACGTGGTCGGTCGTGAAGTGACGCCGCACCAACGCCACGTCTGGTATCGGGAATCTGGGAAAATCACTCATGTCGTCTCCTCTTTACTCCCGTCTGATACAGGGCATCCAGGAGCTGCATCATCGCCAACTCAGCCCCACAAATCAAGTCGGCTCTCACTCCTCCCACAACTCCAGACGCACACCGTGGCTTGAGTTGGGATGCAGGACTACCGGACGACACCCTCGGCCTTGAGCCGCTCCACCTCTTCGCCGCTGTAGCCCAGCAAACACCTCAGGATCTCCTCGGTGTGCTGGCCCAAGAGTGGTGGGGCACCGCGGATGCGGGTGCCCGCATCCGCGAAGCGGAAGGGCATGTCGATAGCCTCGACCAACCCGGCAAGTGGATGCTCAAAGCTCTTGACCATCTCGCGAGCCTTCACCTGTGGATCTGCTATGACTTGATCCAAGCTATTCACCGGCCCCGCGGGCAGCCCCGCGGCTTCGAAGAGGGTCAGCCACTCCTCCGTCCCACGAGTGAGCATCTGCTCGGTGATCAGGGCGTTCACCTGGTCTCGATGGGCTACTCGAACTCGGTTGCTCGAGAAATCGGGATCATCCGCCAGATGAGGCACTCCCAACAACTCACAGAACTTCGGCCACTGCCGATCGTTGACCACCAGATGCAGGAAGCGCCCGTCGGCGGTTCGATAGTTGGCGCTCGGCACACGAGTGGGGTTCTCGGAGCCGAACAGCCCCGGCACCCCGGAACCACACAGGTAGATGGCCGCCTGGAAGGTCATCATCGCCAGGGAACAATCCAGCATTCCCAGATCGATGTACTGCCCCTGGCCGGTCTTCTCCCGGCGGTAGAGGCTGGTGGCAATGGAGAAAGCAGCGAAGACGGCGCTGGCCACATCGGTGATGGCCACGCCACACTTCACCGGCTCGCCATCGCGAGAGCCGGTGACGCTCATCAGCCCGGCCATCGCCTGAAGGATGGGATCGTATGCCCTATTGTCCCTGTAGGGCCCGGTCTGTCCGAAGCCTGAGATAGAGCAATAGATCAAATCTGGCTTCAGGGCTGCCAGCGTAGGGTAGTCGATCCCCAACCTCTGGGTCACACCCGGGGCAAAGTTTTCCAGTATCACGTCCGATTGCACCGCCAGCTCTTGGACGATCCGCTTCCCCTCATCCTTCTTCAGATCGATGGCGATGCTGCGCTTGCTACGGTTGACGGAGAAGAAGTAGCCACTCTGGCCATGAACGAAGGGGGGCCATTCACGGGCTTCGTCTCCCCCCGCGGGGTCCTCCACCTTGAGGACATCGGCCCCCAACTCCGCCAGCATCATGGAACAGTATGGCCCAGCCAGCACCCGAGAGAAATCGAGAACTCGCACACCGCTGAGGGACACATGCGCCTCCTACCGATGGTCTCGCGGACAACCACGACTCGCGCTGAAAGTAGCAAGGAGCGGCCGGCATGTCAACCAGTCGCGGAGAGCGGAGAGCGCGGGTCATCGCGAAAAAGTGTGACTTGGCCTCGGCCGTGAACGGCCGGGTTAAGACCATCGGCCAGGCCGTAGTTAACCCGGCCCTTCAGGGCCGA
>DAHXJB010000161.1:0-5098 GCA_027372455.1 Chloroflexota bacterium
ATTGCACAGCGGGTGGATGAGATTCCGCTCGTCAATTATCTCCTCGATGCCCTGTCCAACACTCATCGGCTGTTGGGAGACTACGCCACCTCCGAGCGGCTGCTCCGCCAGGCTATCCATCAGGCAGAAGAGACTCAATCCACCTACGAAGTCGCGACCTATGACATCTCGGCCGCGATGCTGGCGGAGGAGCAGGGCGACCTGCGTCGCGCCGAGGGATTGCTCCGATCGTCCATCGATCGGCTGGCCGCCTCCGGGGCCAAGCGGGAGCTGGCTCGAGCCCATTTTCATCTGGCTCGCACCCTCTTTGCTGGAGGCGAGCCGGACGCGGCCGGCTCGGAGTTGGAAGCGACACTGGAGCTATGCCGTGAGCTCGGATACGATGCTTTCATGGTTGCCGAGGGCCACAGGGCAGGGGCCATGCTATCCTGGGCGATATCAAGAGGGATCGGCGGAAGACGGCTGGAACTGGTCGCGCAGCGGCTGGAGCTCTCCAGGCCAGCGGTGCAGGCCAGCCGCCGGCCAAGAGTGTATGTGGAGCCGGCTGGACCTGAGAAGATCGAGATCTACTCGTTGGGTCCCGCCAGAGTCGTGGTGGACTCACGGTCGATCACCAGTGGTGACTGGGCAGTCGAGAAAACCAAGGAACTCTTCTTCTACCTGCTGCAGCAGTCCCATGCCCTTCGAAAAGAGCAGATCGTGGACAACGTCTGGCCCGACCTGGAACTCGGGAAGAGCAACAGTCAGTTCCATTCAACCATGTACCGTCTGCGCCGTGCTCTCTTCCCTCAGTGCGTGACCTATCGGGATGGCCGGTATCAGCTTGCGCTCGGAAAGAGCTACTGGTACGACGCGGAGGAGTTCATCCGGATGCTGGACTTGGCCGACCGCACCGATCTTTCCTCTGCAGAGCGCGCGGAGAGCTATCAGCAAGCGATTCGCCTGTATCAGGGGCCTTTCCTGGAAGAGTTCTACTCGGACTGGTCCGCTCAGCGGCGGGAGCTGTTGGGGCTTCGCTACCTGCAAGCACTGGCCCGGTTGGCCCGGCTGAAGGCCAGGGAAGGGGCTATGGATCAGGCGATGGAGCTGCTGCGCACGGCAGTGGCTGCCGACCCTTTCCAGGAGGAAGCACACTACGGATTGATCCACTATTCAGCCCTGATGGGGGACCGAACGGCAGCCCTCCACCACTATCGCACCTACGTCGAACTGCTGCGGGACGAGCTGGGCGCTGGACCCAGCTCCGAATTCCTGGTCCTCGCGGACAACATAGCTAGAGGCCAAGCCCTTCCTGCCCTCTGAGCCGGCGTTAGTCACACCGCGCCTCTCCTGTTTTCCGGAATCTCCCGAAACTCAGCCCCAAGCGGGCGGTTTTTGCGAGAGATTTGCGAGAATCGCCCTGTACAGTGCTCGTCACCGAAGGATCCCTCAAGATCCAAGCCGGCCATGACTCAAGAGAAAAGGGGATTGGTGAAATGAAGCGAGCGCGTTACATCTACATCAGGGTCGCCTATGCTCTGTTGGCTATTGCCGCCCTGGCCATGGCCGCTGGGGCTCCCGAGAGCTGGCCGGCGCCCTGACATCCACGGCTGTCCGCACCCGCCACGGCAGGCCGTCGCTGTCGACGCAGCTGACGGCCATTCTCTTGGGCTGTCTCAACCTGTAACACTGTTTCGAGAGGAACACCGTTGATACTAGTTGTTGCCGTCATTGCAGGCATCAGCGTTGCGTTGATTAGGGGCGGTAGTCTCCGCGCTCTAGCCGATATGCAATTCCGTTTAGGTTGGTTGGCGCTTCTGGCTCTGCTCGTACAGATGTACGTGATCTACTATCCGCCGGAAACGTCTCAAATGGAGCGCACTTTCCATGCGGCGCTGATGATGGGCTCCTATGCAGTCCTGATCGTTCTGGTGTTGATCAACAGGCGCATGCCTGCGATGCCTATCATCGGTCTTGGGTTACTTCTTAACCTGATCGTGATGGCAAGCAACGGCGGGTTCATGCCGGTGACGCGCGAGGCAGTCCTGACCGCGGGCACGCGGACTGCTGCTGAACTTCCAGCAGAAGGGTCCAGGCTTTCGCGGTCCAAGGACATCCTGCTGCCCGCCGACAAGACTCGGCTGTGGATACTCTCGGACGTCATAACCGCATCTGGAATGCCAATGGCGAGGGTGTACAGCCCCGGGGATCTGCTCGTGGCGGGTGGAGCGTTCCTGTTGCTCCAGATCGTCATGATGACCGGACGAACAAGGCGGTTCCCAGAGAAGGAGACGTCGGCCACCTGAGCACTTCTCAAGGTTCGCCTACTGGAGGAACAATGTCGTTGCACACGGAGTTGGAAAGATTGATCGGCACCGCCATCGTCGACGGCGAGTTCAGGGCAAACCTTCTCGAATCGCCGATCAGTGCCGCGGCCCAATTCAACCTGTCGGCGGAGGAGATACAGGCATTGAGGTCCGCCAGCACAACCTCATGGGATGAGTTTGCAGCCTGCCTTCACGACTGGATCAGGGAGGCGCCCAAGCTCAGGCATACGCCGACGTCCAGATGGAACCCAGAAGAGTACGTGGTGAAGCGCATCGCGGTCTAGGGAACCATCACGGCACCAATGAGCAAGCAGTTAGCTCCCAGACTAACGTTTGCCTCAGGTGTTCAGCGGTCAATGCTCAGTCCACTGCCCTCGACTGAGCAATTGACCGCTGACTTTCAGAGCCCTGTTCCAGAGAAGACCAAGCTCAGCGGCCTCTCGCTCCGGCTCCTCGGTGCCGTCGCTCCGCTGCTTTCTGCCGTCGCCGCTTCAGCTTCCGCGCCGCCTCTTTCTCCTTCATCCGACGCTGCTCTGAGGGACCAACGTAGAAGCGGTGCTTCTTCAGCTCCCTCATGATACCGGAGCGAACCATCCCTCGCTTGAAACGAGACAAGAGCTCTTCGATTGACTCGCCGTCACGTGCAACTACTTGCATTATCGACCCCGACCGTAGCCGCTGCCACGCTCTCTCGCGTAGCAGTCGGAGCAGTAAACTGGCTTGTCGCCCCGAGGCTGGAAAGGAACCTCGGTCTCTTTGCCACAACTGGCACACACCGCGGGATACATCTGCCGAGGCTCCCGGCTGTAGCTGGAGCCACCGAAGCCACCGCGAGACCCGCCGTTTCGCTCAGATCGGCGAGCTGCCCGACACTCGGGGCACCGCGATGGGTCGTTGGTGAACCCCTTTTGGGCAAAGAACTCTTGCTCTTCCACCGTGAAGGCGAACGAGCGTCCGCAGTCACGGCACACCAGGGTCCTCTCGGAATAGGGCATCTAAAACTCCTTCGGGAAATGTGTTGCTCAATAATGAGCAATACGGTACGGCCAACGAGGCCAAGCCGCAAGAGAACACCGCCAACCCGCAACAGACGGTTCAGAGAGGGATTCAGAAACCGACCACTCTTGGGTAAACGCCGCCTCTATCGCCCATAGTTTAGCAGAACAGAAGCTTTTCTGCGAGTTTCCAGTCTATCCGATTCCCTCCACCAGGTCCATCTGGGCCCGCTGCAACTTTCCGGAATAGTCCACGTAGACGGTCTTCCACTCCGTGTAGATGTCCAGGGATGCCCACGCGGCCTCACGATGTCCGTTGCCGGTCCCTCTGGTCCCGCCGAAAGGCAATTGGATCTCCGCGCCGATCGTTCCCGCGTTGACGTAGAGGACCCCAGTCGTCACGTCTCGAACCGCTGTGAAGGCCTTGTTCACGTCCTTGGTGTAGATCGAGCTGGAAAGCCCGTACCGGGTGTCGTTGTTCACCCGTATGGCCTCCTCCAGGCTGTCCACCCCGATGATCGCCAGGGTTGGCCCGAAGATCTCCTCCTGGGCTATCCGCATCCTCGGCTGAACGCCATTGAAGATCGTCGGCGGGTAGAAACTTCCCCGCGAGAGTTCCCCATCTCGTGCAATCTCGCCACCGGTCAGCAGCCGTGCGCCTTCCTGCAAGCCCAACTGCGTGTACTGGTGGATCTTCTCCAGCTGTCCCCCGTTGATGACAGGACCCACATTCGTCCGTGGGTCTAAGCCATGGCCAAGCTTCATCTTCTCAGCCCGCGCCACCAATCTGTCGGTCAGCTGACTCTCCACAGCCCGGTGGACGATGACCCGGCTCGCCGCGGTGCAGCGCTGGCCCGTCGTCCCGAACGCACTCCAGATGATTCCCTCCACCGCCAGGTCGAGATCGGCATCTTCCATGACCATGATGGCGTTCTTGCCTCCCAACTCCAGGGACACCCGCCTTATCTTGTTCGCGGTCTGTGTCAACACAGAACGTCCGGTCTCGGTAGAGCCGGTCAGCGAGACAACGTCGACCTTAGAGTGGTTCACCAGGGTATCGCCCACTTCAGAGCCGCGGCCTATCACCAGATTCAGAACCCCGCCAGGCAAGCCGGCCTCCTCGTATAGCTTCACCAACTCAGCAGCCAGCACTGGGGTATCACTGGCAGGTTTGAACACCACTGTGTTGCCGCAGATCAACGCGGCCGACAGCTTCCAGCTTGGTATCGCTATGGGGAAATTCCAGGGGGTTACCGCCGCCACCACGCCCACCGGGTCCCTCATGGAGGTACCAAACTTATTGGGAAGCTCCGACGGCACGGTATGCCCAAGCATTCGACGCCCCTCTCCCGCCATATAGAAGGTCATGTCGATGGCCTCCTGGACGTCGCCCCGCCCCTCCGCGATTACCTTGCCCATCTCACGTGAAACCAGCTGGGAGAGCTGCTCTTTGTGCTCTTGAAGAAGCTGACCCACCCGGAACAGAATCTCGCCCCGCTTTGGCGCGGGCGTGAGCCGCCACTTCTGGAATGCACTGGACGCGGCCTCCACAGCCCGATCCACATCGCCAGGCGAGGACCTGGGGACTACCCCCACCAGCTGTCCATTGGCAGGGTCCAGGCTTTCGAATGTCCGCCCGCTATCGGAATCCACCCACTTGCCACCAATATAGTTCTCGTACTGCACTCCACACCTCCACCCCAGGAACGGGGGTCACACGGCCAATCAAGAGGACCCATACCACGGCAACGGAGTCACTCCGGGCATAAGCGCTCAAGTCACACGGGCAACCGAGGC
>DAHXJB010000171.1:0-2977 GCA_027372455.1 Chloroflexota bacterium
CCTGCCGCCTCAGCATCTGCGAATCTTTGTCCTGGACGAGGGCGACGAGATGCTAGATAGGGGCTTCGCGCCCGAAGTGGAGAAGATCCTATCCCTGATGCCCGAGGAGCGGCAAACCGTCCTCTTCTCGGCCACGGTCCCCGAATGGATCATGTCGACGGTCAAGCGTCACCTCCGCAACCCCATAACCGTCCGAGTGGACAGCAATACAGAGGCGGTGCCTGAGATCGAGCAGGTGGTGTACGAAGTGGCCGCCGACGGTAAGCTGGAGGCCCTCTGCACCCTGCTGGACCACAGGGGCGACGGACCGGTCCTGGTATTTGGCAGGACCAAGCTGGGGGTTGAGAGGCTGGCCCGCGACCTCAACCGCCGGGGCTACCCGGTGGCGGCCCTTCAGGGCAACCTGGACCAGAGCGCCCGAGAGAGGGTGATGTCCAGCTTCCGATCTGGAAGAGTCCAGATCCTGTTGGCCACCAACGTCGCGGCTCGGGGGCTCGACGTGGAGGGGATCGAAGGGGTGATCAACTACGAGTTGCCCGAATCGGCAGAGATGTTCACCCACCGGGCTGGTAGAACCGGCCGGATGGGGCGCGAGGGGGTGGCCATCACCCTGCTGACCCCTGAGGACGGCGCCAAGTTGCGCCAGATCGAGCGGTCCCTGGGACGTCGGTTGCCACGCCAGCCTTGGCCGGGCCGCGTAGTGCCGCCAAGCCAGGAACTGGAAACGAGACCTCGGAGCTCATCGCCCAGAAGACGGATGTTTCGGCGGCGAGTCGCCGGCCTGTGACAGGCCGGCGACTCGTTGACCACAGCGGTTCAAGCCATCTACAAGTGAGGTCCTGCGATCGATGGTTATGCTTTTGCTTTGTTGGCGGTGCGGAAATCCTTGATCGCCTGGCGCAACTGCTTGCCAGCCTGCCCCAGGGTGTGGTTCAACTGCTGGAAGTCCTTGGCGACGCTCTGCAGGGTGTCCTTGGCCTGAGCGGCGTCGGTCACCTGCCCGTTCCCGTCGAAACCGGCATGGCTGTTCAGGGTACTGCTGGCGGAGTTGTAGCTGCTCTGGGCAGAGCCAATGGCAGCCTTGAAAGCGGCCAGGGCCGTCTCAACCGTGGAGGTGTCCTTCCCCTTCGACTTCTGCTTGTCGATGAGGCTCTGAATGTTGGTAGCCATCTTGTTGGCCCGATCAAGCCGCTTTTGCTCAACAGTCAGCTGCTTCTGCTCGCGGGCCAATCGGTTCTCCTGAGTCAAATGGCTTCTAGCGGTGCGAAAATCGCTCGTGGCTCGCCTCGCGGCCTGCCGAAACTGCAGCATCGCCTTCCGCGCGGTAGTCAGGGTGTTCCTCGCCTGGGCAACGTCGGTCACATGGCCGTTCCCATCGAAACCGGCGTGGGTGTCCAGGATGCCCTTGGCTGAGTTGTAGCTGCTCTGAGCGGAGTTGACGTCATTCTGGAAGCCGGAGAGGGCAGCTTGGAGCGAAGAACTGTTCTGGCCCTTGGAGTTCAGGTTGTTGATGCGATCCTGGATCTTGGATATGACGTTGTTGGCGCGATCCAGCACCTTCTGCCCTTGGGCCAGCTCCTTCTGCTCCCGCTGGAGCAGCTTCTCCAGTCGCTGGTGGTTGCCCTTGGCCTGCTGATCCGGCTGCACGACGGTGGCCGTCGCCGCGGGGGTCGGGTCCGCGGCCGATGGGGCTGCCAACACGGGAACGAGCGTCGCCGCGAAGATCGCGCTGGCTGCCACCCCGGACCCCAGTATCCACCGTGCTTTCCCCATCCTTGCCCAACGATCAAGTAGCTTCTGCATCATAGTCATATCTCTCCTGAAGTGAACGTTGCCGTGATGCCACATCCCTTTCAAGAGTAGTAGTCGCTGATCGAACGAAGAATGTACGGGCATCTTTCAGGAAGAATCACATCTGGGGAGGTGCTGCTGGGAGCGCGGGCCTCCAGCCCTCACCCCGACCCTCTCCCAAAGGGAGAGGGGGTTATCAGAATTCGTCTTGCGGCTATGAGCCGGGCGGTTCCTGCAGAGGGAGAATAAAGGAGAACGTGCTCCCCTTCCCCACCTCACTCTCCGCCCAGATCCGGCCCCCGTGGGCCTCCACAATCAATCTGCTGATGTACAATCCGAGACCCAGCCCCGCTGCCTTAAGCGCGATCCTGGCTCGAAAGAAGCGTCCAAAGAGGTGTGGGATGTCCTCGGCAGGGATACCAACCCCCTGGTCCGTCACGGACACCACAGCTTCTTTGTTCCGTCGGCCCACCCGGATCACAACCGGCGTGTCCGGCGCGGAGTACTTCAGGGCATTGGTGATCAGATTTACCAACACCCGCTCGATCCTCTCCGGGTCGGCCGGCACCAGGGGAACCCTCTCCGACACCTCTACCTGCAGCCGCAACCGATCTTCGATGGTGCCCGCCCGTTGCACCACCTCGGAGGCAAGCGCAACCAGGTCTAGAGGCTCCTTGCGCATCTCCATGCGGCCGGCCTCCAGGCTAGCCGACTCCACAAGATCCTCGATCATCGAGTTCATTCTCTTGGCCCCGTTCAGGATCGAGCCGGCGCTGGCGGCTTCTCGCTCCAGACCCTGCCTGTCCAGCAATCGCTGAAGCCAATCGGATTGCCCCATGATGACGGCCAGCGGAGCACGCAGGTCGTGGGATATCAGAGAGAGATACTCCTCCCTCAGCCGATCTGCCTGCCTTCGCTCCGTGATGTCCCGATCGATCCCGCGGTAGCCACAGAACTTGCCAGCGGCATCGAAGAATGGCATTCCGCTGGTCTCCAGCACAACCAGGTGACCATCCTTGTGCAGGTTGACATTCTCCAGGGAATGAAAGGGTTGATGCTCGGCCAGGGCAGGCCAGAGGGCAGCCTCCGCCTGCTGAGCTTCCTCAGGAGGCATCAGTTCGAAGGGGCTTCTGCCCAGCAGTTCTTCGGGTGAGTAGCCCAATAGGTCCCGAACGCGAGGGCTAAC